>JBGQLF010001237.1:0-3733 GCA_041499985.1 Gemmataceae bacterium | reverse complement strand
GATGCAATTGCCGGCCATGTGGTTCCCGCCTCTGGGTATCGGTTTCCTAGTGCTCACCTGGCTGGGTCCCCGAGCCGTGGGCCTGGTACTCGCCGACGCCCTGCTCGTTCAACTGCAAGCGTGGCTGGCGGGTACGTCCGCCGGCTCTGCCGACGGCGGAGCCGTTTTGGGCGAAGTGCTCCTCTCCGTGGCAGAGGTTTGGGCGGTCTGGTGGTGTTACGATCATCTGGTGGAAAGCTCGGGCGGCTTCACGGATCCGCGCTCGACGATCCGTTTCCTGCTTTTCGTTCCAGGACTCACCGTGGGCCTGGCGGCGGTCGCCCATGCCCTGCTGGCCGGCGTTCCGGATTGGACCACGTTTGCCCTGGTGATTCGGGGGTTCTGGTTGAGCCGAGCCCTCGGCGTTCTCGTCTTGGCTCCGCCTTTACTGGTCGCCGTCACACCGGTCTTACTCCGCTTCGGCCTGATCCAATCCCGCGCTCGGGAGGACTTGCCTCGGGTGGAACGGCCTACCCGCAGGTTGCACTGGGGCGACCACCTCGAAATCGCAGGCCTGGCCTGGGGAACGGCGATTCTCGGTGTGCTCCTGGTGGTCAGTCACGATCGGGGCGAGTCGCTGGGCTGGGGGCTGTGGATGTTACCGCTGTTCTTGACCGGCTGGGCCAGCTTCCGGCAGGGCGTGTGCGGCGGATCGATCGTAGCCGCGGCCGGCGCGGCGGTGTCGTGCAGCCTGGCGGTGCAGCTTGGGAAGGGGGAGATCGACTTTACCATGGTGCAGGCCAATCTGCTGGCCCATTGCAGCCTGGCTCTCCTGATGGGCGTTTCCTTCAGCTGGATCGCCGCCAGCGAGGCCCGTTATCGCCAGGTCGTCAGTCATATCCCCGTGGTCCTCTACAGCGCCCGCTTGCGCCTGCCGGGTGATCCCAGCCGTACGACCCCTGCCGTCGCCATCCTTTTTGTGAGCCCGGCGAGCAAGCAATTGCTCAGCTGTAGTCCAGAGGAACTTCTGGGCGATTACGAGCGCTGGCTTCAGCGGGTTCATCCCGAGGACCGGGAACTGCTCTGGGCGGCTCAGGCCCAGCTCTCGCGTTCGCGTCAACCCGTGACCTGCGAATACCGCCTGGCCGACTGCTCAGGGAGCAGGGATGAGGGAGCAGGGATGAGGGAGCAGGGATCCGTCCCGAGTCCTGATCCCTGTGTCCTGAGTCCTGATCAAGGTCCGAGGCCACCGCTGCGCTGGATGCGGGACACGCTGGTGCCCCTCTTCGGGATGGAAGGTCGACTTGAGGGCTGGGAAGGCGTAGTTGCCGACATCACTGAACAGCGCATGCTGGCGGATGACTTACGCCGGACCACGAGCATGTTCCATGCCTTGGTGCGCCACCTACCCGCGGGGGTCTTTTTTGTGCACGCGCCCAGCGGCAGGCCAATCTTGGTGAATGCCCGCGCCCGCCAACTGCTTGGCCAACGCGAGGATCTGGCGGCCAACTTGCAGCAGTGGGCGGAAGTATATCGTCTCTATCGGCCGGATGGCACGCTCTATCCCGCCGACGAGCTGCCTGTCTGCACGGCCTTGCGGCGCGGCATCACGAGCATGCGCGACGACATCGTGGTGCATCGCCCCGATGGGCGCCGTGTGCCGCTGGTCACCTGGGCAGCACCCATCGATCTCGGCAGTCGGGCGGCTCCCGATGCCGCGGTTTGGGTCCTGGAAGATCTGACCGCCTTGCATCAAGCGGAAGCCGCACGCCGGGACAGTGAGGCGCGCCTGCGAACCGTCATCGAGACCATGGCCGAGGGATTGATTGTCTACGATCGCACCGGCCAGATCGTGGAATGCAACCCGGCCGCTTGTGCGATACTCGGACAGGGTGCGGAGCAGCTCCGGGGCCGTTCGATCCGCGATCCGGATTGGCAATACCTGGCCACGGACGGCACACCCTTTCCTCGCGAAGAACACCCCGCTCTGGTGAGCCTGCGGACGGGGGATCCCGTACGGAATGTCATCCTCGGTGTGCCGCTGCGAAGGGAGACCAGGAGACCGACAGACGTAACCAAGGATTCCGGCTCCTTGTCCGCGGATCCCGAGGTGCGCTGGCTCCTGATCAATGCCATGCCGTTGACGGAGGGGCGTAGTTTGAACCCCGCACGGGTGGTCACCACGTTTACGGACATCACCGCGCAACGCCAGGCTTTGGAAGTATCCCAAGCTTCCGAAGAGAAATATCGTGGCCTGGTGGAAACCCTGCCCCTGATGCTCCTCCAGTGCGATCGCGATTGGCGCGTTCTGTATGTGAATCCGGCTGTGGCGGCGATCACGGGGTATCAACTGGATGACTTGCGCGAACCGGCTTCGTGGCAGGCCCTGCTCCATCCGGAGGACCTGGCGCGCCTGTTGGCAGCCCAGCCCGAGGTGCTCACGGGCCAGACCATCCGCCAGGAGATCCGTTTTCAGGCCAAGAACGGCGCGGAGCGCGTCGGCTACGCCATTCTCCAACCGCGCTGGCAGGCGAACGATCTGGCCGGCATCACGATCATGATCATCGACATGACCATGCAACGCCGGCTCGAGCAAGAGCTCCAGCGGGCCCAGCGGCTGGAACTGGTTGGGCGCTTGGCAAGTGGCATCGCTCACGATTTCAACAATCTGTTGACGGTGGTGATCACCTTGGCCGACATGGCCCGCCATCAGCTGCCTGCCGACCACACGATCCGGGAGGATCTCCGCCGGGTCGTGGACGCGGGCGAGCAGGCCGCACGGTTGGCGGGACAGCTCCTGACCTTTAGCAAGCAGCGCCGCCTCGTCGCTCGGCGGATCGACATGAATCAAGTGGTCCGGCAAACGCTCGATTTACTTCAAGCAACCTTGCCGCGTACCATTGTGGTCGAGCCCGCGCTGGGGGAGGATAGTCTCTACGTGCAAGCCGATGACACGCAACTCCAGCAAGTGCTCATGAATCTGTGCCTGAATGCCCGCGATGCCATGCCCGGCGGGGGCCGCCTTCAGGTCCGAACCGAAGCCGTACCAGCTAGCGCCGAGCACGGCACCGGTCCGTTCGACTGGGTTCGCCTATCCATCTGTGATAGCGGCCAGGGCATGCCGGAGAACGTGCGAGCCCGCATCTTCGATCCCTTCTTCTCAACGAAAGAACACGGCACTGGGCTGGGCCTGGCCGTGGTGCAGCAGATCGTCGAGAGCTACGGCGGTCGCGTTGAAGTCTGGAGCCATCTCGGTGAGGGGGCCCAATTTGATGTCTGGTTGCCGCGGTCGGTGGCCGAGATCGAGAATCTTAAGAATTGAACTTTGCAGGGATCATCACGAGCTGCAAGTCTCGGACTTGACCGGTTGGTGCTTCGATTCCTCGAGCTCGAGCGGGAGCAAGGTCTCGGGCTCAGAGGCAGACCGTTGCAGCCCCAGCCACTCATGCGGGCAACCGCCACGCCGCTGGCCCTCGCGCGATCCCCGGCAGTTTCAGCACGAGCGCTTCCTTCCCTCCTCAGGTTGCGGACGTCTACTCTTGCCTCCTCCTCCGCGGGGATTGAACCGGATTGTCTTCCCCCGCAGCGGTAGCCGGACCCGGATGGATTGCGTTCCGCAACCCCTCCGGGGGCCCCGCAACGCATTGGGGTGGCAACGGAACGCAACGCAATCCAGGAGGCTTTGCTCCCTGGTTCAAAGGCAGCTCAGCATTGTGGCGGCAAGTTTGCAACTTGCCGGTGGGCCTCGGCAAGT
>JBGQLF010001236.1:0-3737 GCA_041499985.1 Gemmataceae bacterium | reverse complement strand
GAACCTACGACGCCAAACCGGACGGCAGCGACATCTATGCCGTGGTCTGCGCCACGAACAGGCCCATGCGTCTGACGCAGGCCGAACTCGAAGCACCTACACAAGGCATTCCAGGCTGGCTGCCTTCTGCCTTCTGCCTTCTGCCTTCTGGCAAGCCCCTGCGGGGCTGGCTAGCGGCTCCGTTCGTCGGGCGAGACGGTCGGAACTTGGGCCTCATCCAAGTCTCGGACAAGGTGGATGGCAGCGACTTCACCGCCGCCGACGAAGCCATCCTGATGCAACTGGCGTACATCGCCTCGGTGGCGATTGGGAATGCCCGGCTGGTTGACGATCTGCGCGAAGCCGACCGGCGTAAGGATGAATTCTTGGCGACCCTGGCCCACGAATTGCGGAACCCGCTGGCACCCATCAGAAATGCCTTACAGATCCTGCGGCTGGCGGGCAACAGCGGGCCGATCATGGAGCAGGCCCGCACGATGATGGAGCGCCAGCTTATGCAGCTGGTGCGCTTGGTGGACGACCTGCTGGATGTGTCCCGCATTACCAGGGGGAGAGTTGAACTCCGGAAGGAGCGGGTCGAACTGGCGGCGGTCGTGCAGAGTGCCGTGGAAACCAGCCGTCCACTCATCGAGGCGGCGGGCCACGAACTCATGGTCACACTAGCGCCGGAGCCAATTCATCTGGACGCCGACCTGACCCGGCTGGCTCAGGTGTTCTCGAACCTGCTGAACAATGCTGCCAAGTACACGGAGCAGGGCGGTCACATTTGGCTGACCGCCGAACGGCACGGCGGCGAGGTCGTGCTGAAGGTCCGAGACACCGGCCTCGGTATCTCCGCCGACATGTTGCTCAAAATCTTCGAGATGTTCACGCAGGTTGATCGGTCGCTGGAGCGGTCGCGAGGTGGACTCGGCATCGGCCTGACGCTGGTGAAGCGACTGGTCGAGATGCACGGTGGCAGCGTCGAGGCCCGCAGCGAGGGCCCCGGCAAGGGCAGCGAGTTCACCGTGCGTCTGCCGGTCGCTATGGCGTCGGCGTCTCACGCGCCGCAGCCGCCAAAGGGCGAAGGGGAGAAGACCCCCGCTCCTGCCCCACGCCGTATTCTGGTGGTGGATGACAACAAGGACGCTGCTGACAGCCTGAGCATGATGCTCAGTCTCGCGGGCATGGAAGCCCGCACTGCTTACGACGGCCTCGAAGCCGTGGCAGCGGCAGCGGCGTTCCACCCGGACGTGGTGTTGCTGGACATCGGGTTGCCCAAGCTGAACGGCTATGAGGCGGCACGCCGTATTCGGGAACAGCCGTGGGGTAAGGACATGGTTCTTGTGGCCGTGACCGGCTGGGGGCAAGAAGAGGACCGCCGACGCTCCCAGGAAGCGGGCTTCAACGCCCACCTGGTCAAGCCGGTGGACCCTGTGGCCCTCCAGCAGATGTTGGCGGCTCTCAAGTAGGCGAGGATAAGATCACGTCGGGATTGCAGATGGCAGATTGCAGATTGGAAGACCGAGACGGCTGGTCTTCTTTCAATCTGCCATGTGCCATCTGCCATCTGCCATCCTTCGACAGTCGCTTCAGGGGCATTCCGACTCGGGAAAAGACGACAGGTAGGCCAGTGTCGCCTCCGCTGCCGGACGCGGACACGACCACACCAGGAAGAACAGCGCCTGGCGGGCCCAGCGCTGCGCCGGATGGCTGCGCAGAAAGCCGGTCCCCTTGCTTGCCGTCAAGGCCGCCTGCGTCGCGTGCAGCACCAGGGTATTGACACGGGCCCGCAGTGCCGCGACCGCCTCCGGGGCGCCGCCAGCCTGGGCCAGGCGGTGCATCTCCCTTCGCAAGCTCTGACGGGTCTCTTCGAGGCGCTCGCCTGTGCTGCGCAATTCCGGACGTGTCGTCGCTTCGCTGTTCAGGTAGGCAAGGGCAGCACCCGTCAAACCGAGGGCCAGGCAAGAGGTCTCCACGCTCCCCGTGCCGCCGCGGCCCGTGTTCAAGACGCGCTCGGCGGGGCCGGCCAGCAACCAGCGCTCGTCCAACATCACCTGCTGACAGCGGACCTCCGCGGTGAGCGAGCCTTGCAGGGCCATCAGTTCCAACGGTGGCCCGACGCTGACGCCGCTCATGTCGCGGGGCAGCGCTGCCAGTATCTGCTGTCCATCCTCGAGGACCGCCCCGATGATGAAGTGATCGGCCTGCGCCGCCCCCGTGACCCAGGGAATGGTTCCTTCCAGGACGATGTTCGCTCCCGACCGGCGCGCCACCAGCGACGGTTGCCCATGCTGCCGGGAAGTGGTCAACTGCGATAGGCCGACCGTGGCGAAGCGTTCGCCATGTGCCAGGGGAGGCAGCAACTCCTGGCACAACAAGTTGTTGCCACTATCCCGTACGCGGCGGATGGCCGCGTCGCGCTGACTCAGGATGAAACAGGTCGTCACACAGGCGCCGGCGAGGGCCTCGTTCACTTCCAGCAGATCGAGCCCCGCCAGCCCTTGTCCGCCGTAGGCCTTGGGCACGCACCCTTCGAGAACACCGGCCCGGCGCAGCGCCTCCCAGGACCGGACAGGCCAGACGGCTTCGGCATCAGCCCGGTTGGCCTCGGCCGCCAGTACCGCAAGTGCTTCCTGTAGCAAGGGTTGCTGCTCGTTCATGGAGTTCTCTCTGGCATGGTTCAGATCGGCTGTTTTCTGGTTAACAGCATTGTGGCGGAATTTTTGCAACTTGCGGTGGCCCACCGGCAAGTTGCAAACTTGCCGCCACAATCCTGTTACCTGCCTTTGAACCAGGCCTCCTCTCTCCTTGCCCAGAGACCGTGAGGGGCAATCAGCCCCACCTGGCGAACCCTGTCCATTGTCCGGATTTTGGTGGCCGTTCTCTACCTCGAACCGCCGCCCTTGTGCAAAATTACCGCCAGTCCCCTCGGCTAAACGGTCGAATATTGGTAACATGGGTAACATGGATGAACAGGCCCGACCGGGTCGTCAAGCGTACGGTCAGGCCACTGGATTGCCGCCAAATGCGCCCGGATTGCAGGAGCGGGGTTCGATAATGGATGGGCTGCGTGAGTTCTTGGAGGACCTCAAGCGGCATGGCTACGCCCAGGGAAACCTGCTGGGCCTCTTCCATGTGCTCATCGGCCGGCGAATCGTACGCCCCGACCGCACGCTCATCTCCAATGGCATCACCTGGCGGGAGCTGGCGGAATTGCTCAAGAAAGTCCGCTGGGATAAAGAGGCCGTGCGGGAACTGCCCGTGGGCGTCGCCAGTCTGCCGCCGCGCGATCGGGTGCGCTACTGGTACCTGGCCATTGTACGGGCCCACGTGGACTCGCCAGAAGCAATGCAGGCCGGGGAGCGTCTGGCGGACCAATTGCGAGCGGCCGGCTTTATCATCGGACCGGCGCCGCGAACTGAGCCATCGTAGCGGCTACTTCCAGACACCGTCGGATCGCTTTGTGGTCGACGCGCGCGAGCAGAAAGGGCATCGGAGGCGCATGAGCCATGGCTAAGATTCCGCAGTTCAAGACGCTGGAAGAGGCCGCCCAGTTCTGGGATACACACGATTTTGAGGACTATGTGGACGACACGGAACCGGTCGCCTTCCAGGTCAGAATCCCCCGGCGGAAGAAAATGCTGACGGTCCCCCTTCCGGTGAAAGTTCACGATCAGCTCGAGGTGTTGGCGGCCAGGCAGGGGGTGCGTATCGAGGACATGGTAGCGTCGTGGTTGAAGGAAAAGGCGATGGCG
>JBGQLF010001235.1:0-3737 GCA_041499985.1 Gemmataceae bacterium | reverse complement strand
GTTCAAAGGCCAGTTGGGCGATGGCCTGGGCGGCTCCGACGAGGCGCTCCCAATGCTTCTCGACATATTCAGGCGGGCCGCCCTTGTTGGCGACATGGACCACGACTTCCGTCGTGGGGACCATATCGATGGCGTCCCAGGGGCACCAGCGCTCGCACAACTTACAGCCGATGCAACGCTCCAGATCGATGTCCACAAACGACTGGAGGTGAGGCATGTCCTCCCCGGGCACCTTGTAAATACAGTCGACCGGGCAAACTTCGATGCACGCCTCGCAGCCGGTACAGTTGTCCGCGCGGACGATCGCCATTTCCTTGGGAAGTTTTTTCCGCGCCTTGCCCGCACCTTTAGCCATAGAATCCTCGTTCCTGACGCCGCGCTGCCAACACCTCGGTTTTGCGAACAGGGGGTACTCGCCTCACCCCTGCTATGGTAAAGATTTCCGCCGAAAAATCCACAGCCGTTGCTGTATCTTACTCCGCTGTCGGCACGCGTGTACAGGGCAGCGGCGCCATGGGCGCCGCTGCCCAAGTCCCGCCCGAGTGGCCGCCCGGGTTTCGAGCGAAAACAGCCTGAGCTATGCCGCTGACGGCCAGGATGCCGGCCCGGTCCACGGCATCCGTTCGTTAGGCCCGGCAATCTGGTTTCTCATCGGCCCCAAGTGTGATCGCCGTCAAGATCCCAAAGATCTTGCGTGCTGACTGGATCGGGTATTCCACGACATCCACCGAGGCCCTTGTCCTCTCCAACTTTAAGAACCGCCACCGTACGCCGGTGGTCACGACCCCGTAGACTGCCGCCTCAGGTAACTGCTGCTGGTTGTTGAACTGCTGCGCCGCCACCATCTCGGCGAGACACTGCGGAATACCGGCCACGATGTTCTCGTTCTTGGCCTCCACCAACACGCAGACAGGGGCCGTCAGGGCCAGCTGCTCCGGGCTGCGGGCCAGGATGTAGGCACATCTCCCCTTCAGCCCGGCCGCCTCGTCCACCGTGAAGTCGATGCCGGAGAACAAGCTGACCCGGTCGCGGTGGAGCAGCTTGAACTCGACCAGCATCGGCGCGATCACCAACTCCGAGCGCGCTTTCTCGGTGTTGACGTTCACCGCCAAGGGCAGGTACCGAGCGATGAGATCGGCCAACACGGGAGGCAAGTCGGCCTCCGCGGTCTCGGCGAACAGGTCGCTGGCCTCACCGACGGTGAGTCGGAAGCGCTGTTTCAAATCGGCGAGCGTAAAGTCGCTATACGCCATCGTTGTGCTCGAATAGTGCCTCTGCGGCCCCAATTGTTTCGTTCGCGCTCTCAACACGAGCTGCGTCTTCTTTGTCCCCTGAAGGAAAATCCCTCGGAGGCACCCTGCGCCATGCCGAGGTATCTGCTGGAGGAGAACCGGCTTGGCATTGCAGAGGAGTTCCAAAGGCCTTATCCTCACAGTATGAGCATCACCCCTCACAACTACAAGTACCTGACCCGCAAGCCGAAATCGGTCTACAAACAGCTGTTCATCAAGGACCGCTGGATCGCGGCGCGCACTCTGTACGGCATGTACGTCAGCGAAGAAGCGCCGATGACGCCGGAAGAGATCGCCGCGGACTATAACCTGCCGCTCGAGGCCGTCCTCGAGGCGATCGCTTACTGCGAGTCCAACCCGCCGGAAATCCAGCAAGACTGGGCGCGGGAAGAAGCGGTTATGGAAGCGACGGGCATGAACGACCCCAACTATAAGTACAACCCCAAGCCCAAGGTGCTGACGGCTCAGGAGATGGCCCGGTTGAACCGCCTATGAGGCTTTACCTGGACGACGACAGCGCGTCGGTGCTATTGGCCCGGTTGCTGCGGCAAGCGGGACATGAGGTACAGCTACCAGCCGAGGTGGGCATGGCCGGGGAAGACGATGCCGTTCATCTGGCACACGCGGTCCGCCAGGATCGCGTCTGCCTCTCGAGAAATCACCACGATTTCGAAAACTTGCATAATTTGATCATGGTAGTGGGAGGCCATCATCCGGGCATCCTCGTCGAGCGCCGCGACAATAACCCCAAGCGGGACTTGACAACTCCTGGAATCGTGAGGGCCCTGGCCAAGCTGTTGGCCTCGGGGACTCCCCTCGTCGACCATTTTATCGTTTTGAACCACTGGCGCTGAGCGTCTGCCGTTCCGTACAAACCACCCACCACGTGGCTCCTTGTCATCGTCAAGCCCTTTCTGCTTCCTTGCAAGCTCCAAGTTCCGCACCCCTAGCTCGGCCGCGAGGACACTGGGTCCCTTTTTGTTGGACCGAGCCGGCGTCGCACTTTATCCTGCGGGTGGAAGACGTTTTCCCTTCGAACACCGGAAGGTAAGCAGCTCTGGTTCCCGGGAGGATGCTTTAGCCATGACGGACCTCGTCGGCAAACGGCTGGGCGACTTCGAGATCGTGCGCGAACTCGGCCGCGGCGGCATGGGCGTCGTCTATGAAGCCCGCCAGGTGTCGCTCAACCGCCGGGTGGCGCTCAAGGTGCTCTCCGGCGGACTCGGCTTGACGTCGAAGGCCGTACAACGCTTTCGCCGCGAGGCCGAGGCCGCCGCCAAGTTGCATCACACCAACATCGTGCCCGTCTACGCCACCGGCGAAGAGGACGGCACCCACTTCTATGCCATGGAGCTGATCGACGGACCGTCGCTCGATCACGTTATCCGGCAGCTGCGCCAGGCGAGGAAAGAGCGTCCGTCCCCGGAAACGATGAGCCAGCCGGCGGCGGACGACTCCCGTGCGCCGGACCTGGAGGCGACCGGTCCCTACGTGCCGGAATCCGGCTCCCTGCCGACCCTCAGCGCTTCGTCGCTCAGCTCCGATAGCCACTATTTCGACACCGTCGCTCGGATGGTCGCGGAAGTGGCCGACGCCCTGGACTACGCCCATCGGCAGGGCGTCATTCACCGCGACCTCAAGCCATCGAACTTGCTGCTGGCGCCGGCCGGTCGGCTGAGTCTGAATGACTTCGGCCTGGCGCGGATACTGGAGCAGCCCGGCATGACCATCAGCGGCGAGTTCGTCGGTACGCCCCGGTATATGTCGCCGGAGCAGATCGCGGCCGGCCGCATTCCCCTGGACCATCGCACGGACATCTATTCCCTGGGGGCCACGCTCTACGAACTGCTGACGCTGGAGCCCCCGCACCAGGGCCAGTCGCGGGAGCAGGTGCTGGCGCAGATTGTCCACAAGGAGCCGAAGGCCCCGCGCAAGGTGAACAAGAAAGTGCCGGTGGATTTGGAAACCATCTGCCTGAAGTGCCTGGAGAAGGACCCGGATCGGCGCTACCAGACGGCAGGCGCGCTGGCCGAGGACTTGCGCCGCTACGTCAACCGCTTTGCCATTGCGGCGCGGCGGGCGGGGCCGATCGCGCGGCTGGGGAAGTGGGTCCGTCGCCATCCGGGTCTGGCGGTGGGGCTGGCCTGTGCCGCTGTGGCGGTCGGCGTTGCTGCCTTCTTTGCCGACCAAGCCCACCGGGCGGAGCAGCAGCGCCGTGCCGACAAGCACGAGCACGAGCAGCAGCTTCAGGACCAGAAACGCCAGCAAGCTTTGGACAAGGCGCTGGTGGCAGCGATCAGCGGCGACTTCGAGGCCGCCGACCGAGCAGTCGACGAGGCGGAGTTGCTGGGTGCCTCGCCCGGTCAGGTGCGCATTCTGCGCGGTCAAGTGGCTCTCGACCGTGGGGACACCAAGACGGCGATCCAGCACCTTCAACAGGCCGTC
>JBGQLF010001234.1:0-3746 GCA_041499985.1 Gemmataceae bacterium | reverse complement strand
CTCCGGAGGCGGCGCGGACGTCGTCGATGGAGCACGATCGCCATTACCTATTCATTTTCTGCACGCCACCGCATATCCTGAGAAGCGGAGCCGAGCAGATGCCTATCGGGCAATTCCGCGGCCCATCGGGCCGCATCACGAGAACTCAAATAGGGTATCAATTCCAGGTCAGATACGCCAGGACGAGGTTGTAGGAGTTGGCGAGTGCCCTGGATACAATGAAAGCATCCATGCAAGGAGACGGTAAGTGGCTCGAACGAAGAACCCGGATAATGGGCGGCTGGAAGAGGCAATGACGGCCCTGCTTCAGAGTCAGGCAGTTCTGGTTCAGAATCAGACTTCGTTCCTGGCCCGGATAGCCGAAACAGATCGGGAACTAGCTGAACTAGAAAGGCGGCGTATTGAAATAGACCGGCGGCTGTCCGAACTCCAGCAGATCAACTCGGAGCGCTTTGCACGGATCGAGACCCTGCTCCTTGAGCACAGCCAGATCCTCGCCGACCACACTCGGATCTTAGAGGCGCTGACGGACGCAATCCGTCAGAAAATCGGCTTCAAGGTTCCCAAACAACCGGGAGCTTCTGAGTAAGCTGTCAGCCATTCGGCGGCGCAGGTTCCGTTGGCGCAGCTTGCGGCGGTGTCGTTTCCGGCGCCACCTTGGGTTCCGCGGGAAGCTGCGCCGGCCCAAAATCGGGATGGTAGAAGACGCGTCTCATTTCCCCTCGCGTCTGCTTGGCAGGCACTTTCCATTTCGTCGCATCCGCCCCGCTCGCTGGCCGGTAGTGCACGGGTACCTCGGTCAACAGGCAGCCAAGGAAATTCGCCTTGGCGAGGATCTCGGCCTGGACGAATGGGCCGTTGGACTGGAGGAGAATGCGGGCGAAGATGTGGCGTCGGAAGAGCCTGAAGGCACAATTGACATCGCTGAGACGCACTCCAAAGAGCCAGCGCACCAGCCAGCGATAGGCGCGCTCCGAGAACCCGCCGCGACTGCCTCCGGGAGGCCAGACGCGGTAACCCGACACAAGGTCCACCTGGTCGATCACCTCCAGCAGTTTGCCCAGGTCGGCGGGCTCATACTGATCGCCGCAGACGCTGCAAAGGATCAGTGGATACTGCGCGGCCCCCAGACCGGCGCGGACCGCGGCCCCCAGACCGCACGGGGTTGCTTGACGCAGCAGACGAATACGAGAGTTTTGGGCGGCCAGTGCCTCGGTTATCGCTGCCGTCTGATCGGTGCTGCCGTCATCCACAAGCAGGATTTCGTAATCCCGCTGAAGCGTCGCCAAGTAGGCCGTCCAGCTCTGGAGCGTCGCCTCGAGGTAAGCTTCCTCATTGCGCGCCGGCAGCACAAGACTGAGCGGAGCGGTCGCAATCGGTGGCAGTTGCGGCGGTTCTGGCATGGGTGAAACTCATTCCGAGTATGCGGGGACGGCGCCGGGATGTGTGCGCATCAAGACCAGAGGTTGTGCATGGCGTCCGCCGGTCAGGTCCGTATTGCGGAGCACCTCCTCCAAACGACCGGAGCGCAGATACAGGGGCCACTCCGCGGCGTTCGCCGGGGGCATGACGACGTAGTAAACTTCTGCTCGTCCCGCCCATACATCCAGGTTTTCCCATTCTAGGAGCGTATCGATCGGTCGGCCTACATGAAAAGCCAGGGCATGGGCCTCGGCGCGGAAGAACAGGATCAATTGCGGTTCGGGCGCCCGGCGGCGAATCGCAGTGGCGAAGCGGCGGTATTCGAGGGCTGGCTCGCTCCGGGGCAGCACAGAGCCTACGTAGATCCACCAGCCGATGGCACACCCCGCGACAATCAGACTGAAGGCCGCGGTGAGATAGCCCGGCCGCCTGGCGCAGCGCAGGCTGCGCTCTGCGGCGCAGCCCAGAAAGAGCGCTGCCCCGGGGTAAGCCGGGAGGAGATAATCGGCCCGCTTGAAACGGAAGCAGGACAAGAGGAAAACCATGCTGAGCAGCCACACCAGGCCGAATCGAGCCTCGGGGTCCTCTTTCAGACCCCACCTCCGCCAAAACAGCCAGCCCGCCAGCGGCAAGGCTGGGGTCCAGGGCAGCAGGTCAAACGTCAGCCGGGGACCGTAGAACCACCACGGGCGCGCAACCAAGGTGTCGCTACCGAGACCGCGCTCGAGATTATGTTTCCAGAAGAAGACGCGGAACAACTCGCCGTGCGTTTGGACCTCGGCCCAGACATACCAGGGCAGGGCCAAGGCAAGGACGAGCGGTAGGCTCCACCAAAGTCCTAGCTCGTGGATCAGGCGCCGCCAAGCTCTCGGCTGTACAGACGACGGCAGCTGGCGCTCCGCCAGGAGGTGGGCACCGAAAACGGTGGCCGGCAAGAGCGCGCCAATCGGTCCCTTGAGCATTACCGCAGCCGCCACCGCCAGGGAAGCCACGAGCACCCAACCCCAAGCGCCGCGTCCCGCCTGCTCCATGCGAGCTTGCTGAGCGAGGTAGTAGGCACCGAGGGCCAGGCTAACCACGAAGGTTAGGGGCATGTCGATCCGGCCAATACGGGCCAGCCAGGTGTAGTGCAGGGCTGTCGCCAGGACCGTGGCGGAGACTAGCCCAGCGAGTGGCCGACCCCGCCACCATCCCAACCAGGCCAGGCACACGACACCTAGACTCGCGGCCGAGGCAGCCGGCAGCCGCACGGCCCCGGCATCCACCGCTCGGCCGCGGAGCTGCGCCAGAGAGGCGACGAGCCAATAGTACAAGGGCGGTTTCTGAAGCTCGATGTGTCCGTCGAAGAGCCGCGGCAGACCCCACTGCCTGGTGATCAGAATGTTCTGCGCATCCTGGGCGGCGCGGCCTTCGTGGCTGCTCCACAAATCCCGCTCAGCCAGACGGTAGAAGAAGAGCAGCCCGCAGAGGGCTACCAGAAGCACGAACGCCCCGGTTCGCCGGAGCGCGAGGGTGTACCACCCGATCGTGGCGGAATTACTCAAGTTATTCTCTTCCAGCGCCTCAGGCACACAGCCGTTGTAGCTGGGCCTCGTGCAGCCGCTGATAGGGCGGGCAGATCTTCAACAATTCGGCATGCGTTCCCACGGCGGCGATGCGACCATTGTCGACGACCACAATGCGATCGGCAATCTCCAATGTGTTGAGGCGGTGCGTGATGACCAGAGTCGTGCGGTCGCGCACAAATTCGCGCAAGGTGTTGTGGATCAGGGCCTCGCTCTCCACATCGGACTGGCTGGTGAATTCATCGAGGATCAAAATGCTGGGGTCGCGCAGAATGGCTCGGGCCAATGCGAGCCGCTGCCGCTGACCGCCGGACAGCTTGGCCCCCGCCTCGCCGACGCGCGTTTGGTATCCCTGGGCCAGTTTGGTGATGAAATCGTGGGCATACGCCTTTTGGGCCGCCGCCTCCACATCCTCGCGCCGCGCTCGGCGATTGCCGTAGGCGATGTTGTTGTAAATGGTGTCGTCGAAGAGTGTTGTGTCCTGCGTCACAATACCGATCTGCTGCCGTAAACTGCGGAGATTGACGGTCCGGACATCTCTTCCATCCACCAGGATGGAGCCGTGATCTGGGTCGAAGAAGCGCGGGATCAAGCCCACGAGCGTCGTCTTGCCGCAGCCGTTCTTGCCGACCAGGGCGATGGTCTCGCCGAAGCGGATGTCCAAATGGATATTCGTGAGGATGGGCCGGCCCGGATCGTAGGAAAAACACACGTCGCGGAACTCGATGCCGGCCGCATGGCGGGCCAGACGCGCCGCCG
>JBGQLF010001233.1:0-3746 GCA_041499985.1 Gemmataceae bacterium | reverse complement strand
GAATGGACCAGAGGATGATTCTGGCCCCCCGCATGATTCAATCGATGGAAATCCTTCAGTTGCCCATCATGGCACTCCAGGAACGCATTCAGCAGGAGCTGCAAGAGAACCCGGTGCTGGAATTGATGGAGACAACCAACGACGAGCCGGCTGCCGAGGCGGACGCTGCCGAGGCGGACACTCGCGAGACGGAGGATGCGACCAATCCCGAACGTGAGCTGGTCATCGAGGAAAATGGCGACAACGAGCTGGACTTCACCCGCTTGGAGGCCCTGAGCCGCGATTGGGAAGATCATTTCAACGAAGAACACCGCTTCTCGCGCAATGGCCAGGATGAGGAGAGCGACAAGAAACACGACGCGATGCAGAACATGCCGTCGCGTCCACAGTCCCTTCAGGACTACCTGGAGGAACAGCTTGCATTCCTCGACGCGGATCGCAGCCAGATGCGGCTGCTGCGCTACTTGATCAGCCATATTGATGAGCACGGGTACGTGACGGTGCCCGTGGACGAGTTGGTCAAGGGTAATGACCAGGTGATCACGGTTGCGCAGATCGAAGACGCCTTGCGAATGGTCCAGAAGCTGGATCCGCCGGGTGTAGGAGCGCGGGATCTGCGGGAATGCCTGCTGCTTCAGGTGACGCCTGAAACGCCGCATCGTGAGATTCTGCGGGCGATGATCCTCAATCACCTGGAGGATATTCAACATAACCGCTTGCCGATCATTCAGCGCCGCACCGGCTTTGATCTGGCGAGCATCAAGGATGCAATCGAGCAGCTTAAGCACTTGAATCCCCGGCCTGGGGCCCAGTTCACGGCGGATAACATCCCCTATGTCGTGCCGGACATCGTTGTGGAGCGGACCGAGAACGGCGACTATGAAGTACGTCTGCTCGATGACTGGACGCCCAACATCTATATCAGCCGGCGCTACATGGAGCTGTATCGCGACAAGGGGGCGGATCCCAAGGCCAAGGAATACCTCAAACGCAAGATCCAGGCCGCCCAGTGGCTGATGGAATCGATCGAGCAGCGGCGCAGTACGTTGCAGAAAGTCACCAAAGCCATCATCCAGCACCAGCGGTCGTTTCTGGACAAGGGGCCGGAGTACATCGAGCCGCTGAAGATGCAGCAGATCGCCGACCAGGTCGGCGTTCACGTCACCACCGTGAGCCGAGCGGTCGACGATAAATGGGTGCAGACGCCGCGCGGCATCTTCCCGCTGAAGCGCTTCTTTGGGGGCGGTACCCAGACAGCCTCCGGTGAGGAAGTCGCCTGGGAGACCATCAAGCAAAAGCTGCTGGAGATCATCGAGAAAGAGGACAAGTCCAACCCGCTTTCCGATGAAGACCTGGTCACCAAGCTCAACGACTCGGGATACAATGTTGCCCGGCGCACCATCACCAAATATCGCAAGATGCTGAGCATCCCCTCCTCCCGACAACGCAAGGACTGGATGTTGCCCAACTCGTGAGAGAGGAGTCAGGAGTCGTCATGCTGGCCCCCCGCCTGATTCAATCGATGAAGATCCTTCAGTTGCCGATCCTGGAACTCCAGGAACGCATTCGGCGGGAGCGGCAAGAGAACCCCGTGCTGGAACCGAAGGAGACATCCAACGACGCGCCCGCTGGCGAAGTGGACAACCTCCCTGACGTCGTTCCTGACCTGGTCGTTGAGCGGACAGGGCAGGGTACGTATGAAGTACTCCTGCGGGAGGACTGGGTATCGAGCCTTGCTATCAGCCGGCGCCACCTGTTTCCGATTAACTGCCTCTTCGGTGGTAGCTGGTCCTGACCCCTGACATGTATGGAAGAAGACCTGGGGCGATTGGTCGAGGAATTGCGCCGCGAGGAACGGATCCTCATGGAAGGGGGAGGGCCGAAGGCCATTGCCCGCCAGCATGAAAAGGGTCGCCTGACGGCTCGGGAGCGCATTGCCCGCCTGGTAGATGTACACCACCCCTTCTTCGAACTCGGCCTCTGGGCGGCGTGGGGGATGTATCGCGACTGGGGCGGGGCCCCCTCGGCCGGAGTGATCACCGGCATCGGCACCGTCTCGGGCCGGCGTAGCATAGTGATCGCCAATGACGCCACCGTCAAGGCTGGGGCCTTCTTCCCGATGACCTGCAAGAAGGTCCTCCGCGCCCAGCGCATCGCCCTGGAGAACCGCCTACCGCTGATCTACCTCGTCGATAGCGCCGGTGTCTTTCTGCCCTTGCAGGACGAAGTCTTTCCGGATGAGGATGACTTTGGCCGAATCTTCCGCAACAACGCGGTCCTCTCCGCAGCCGGTGTGCCGCAGCTGGCGGCCATTCTCGGCAACTGCGTCGCGGGAGGCGGCTACTTGCCCGTCCTGTGCGACAAGTTGCTCATGACCGACGGGAGCGGCCTGTACCTTGCCGGTCCAGCCCTGGTGAAGGCCGCAATCGGCCAGACCGTCAGCCATGAGGAACTGGGCGGCGCAGCCATGCACGCGGCCATCAGCGGCACCATTGATTTTCGCGAGCCGGATGACGACGCATGTCTCGAGCGGCTCCGGCGTCTGGTGGCCGCGCTGCCGCAGGACGAAACTTGTGTCTCGCATACGATCGCCTCAGGCCGGCCTGCTGAAGATCTTGGGCACCTCTTCCAGTCACAAGCCCGTCAAGAATACGATATCCGCGACCTGCTTCCGTGCATCCTCGATGAAGGGCCGTTCGACGAATACAAGGCGGAGTATGGCCAAACGCTGGTTTGCGGCTATGGCCGCCTGGGTGGTGTCGCGGTGGGCGTGGTCGCCAATCAACGCAAACGGTGCCGGCCCGCTCAGGGGCCTCTGCAATACGGCGGCGTTATTTACGTGGATAGCGCCGACAAGGCGGCGCGCTTCATCATGGACTGCAACCAGAGCCGGCTACCGTTGCTCTTTCTCCAGGATGTCAATGGCTTCATGGTCGGACGGGATTCGGAGCAGGCCGGCATCATCCGGGCCGGAGCGAAGCTGGTCAATGTAATTGCCAACAGCGTCGTGCCCAAGATCACGGTTATCCTGGGCGGCTCGTTCGGGGCGGGCAATTATGCTCTGTGCGGCAAGGCGTTTGATCCTCGGTTCCTCTTTGCCTGGCCGACGGCTCGTTATGCCGTCATGGGGGCCGAACAGGCGGCGAGTACGCTGCTGGAGATCACGGTCGGAGCCCTGCGTCGCCAGGGACACAAGCCGGACGCCGAGGAGTTGGAAGAACTGAGAGCCAAAGTGGAGGCGAGCTACGAGGAACAGACCGACGTGCGGTATGCTGCGGCTCGGTTATGGGTGGATAGGATCCTGGATCCGGCAGAGACGCGCCAAGCCCTGCTGCTGGCTCTTGAAGTGACACTGCGTTACGATGAGGAACGGCCGTTCCGAACCGGGGTCTTGCAGGTCTGAAGGAGAGCGGAGGGAAGCCATGAGGTCATCGCGTTGGGTACCCGTAAGCCTGACCCTCCTTCTGTTCGGTCTGCTCCTCACTTGGACCAGGGCGGGTTGTGGCCATGCGCCGCTGGCCACGACGGCGGAAGAGGCTGCTACCGACAGTTACCTTTTCTGCTTCTGGAATGTCGAAAATCTGTTCGACGACCGGCTCGACGACCGCAGCGGCCCCGATCGAGAATACGACATCTGGTTCGCGCGGGACACCGAGGCCCGGCAACTGAAATTCGCTCATTTGAGCGAGGCGTTGCTCAAGCTCAACGATGGCAAAGGTCCCGACATCCTGGCCGTTGCCGAGGTG
>JBGQLF010001232.1:0-3746 GCA_041499985.1 Gemmataceae bacterium | reverse complement strand
GTCACCATCCATTCCTGAATGGGGCGGGAAAATCGATGCCCTAAACCAGGGTGCAAAGATACACTATCCCGGCTCTTTTCCACAAGATTGGCGCAGAACCTATTATCCTTAATAGTGAAAGGGCAGTCCTTGAACCGCCTCCGTCCAGTACTGGAAGGTATCGGAGGTGATTGGAAACCTCCGGCTGCCGTACAGCGCGACGAGCCGGTCGTAGAAAGCCTTGGCCTGCTCTTCCAGCCCGAGCAATCTCAAGCTGCGCAGGATGCGGGTTATCCGCAACCAGTTGTGGTTGGGGAAAGACCAGACTTCGGGGGCGCGTGCCGAGAAGTTAGGAGCCTCAATGACCTGACCGCTCCCAGCCAACGCCAGGCCGAAGAACGCCAGCATACGTTGCAGCGACCGGAGAAGGTTCGCCCGCAGCAGGTCGTCGTCCCGGAACACGGCGATATCCTCTTCGGTGAGCAAAGGAGCATCCAGATTGAATCGACTGGGTTCGGGCAAGGGGAACAACCACTGGATGAAGTCATGAACCTCCTCCAGTTCTTCGTCCGTGCAGCCCCAAATGTCGTTCAGGAAGCGGGCCTCGGTGTCCGTTGCTTGGCCGCGATAGAAATCAGAAAGCCGTGACATTGGGCTCTCCTACCTACCGTTAACCTTCCAGGTCCCGCAACCGCTACGCGGGTCGCACCGAGCTGGAAACCGCTTCGCAATCGCGAGAAGATTCGATGGTCCGTCATGGCATCGAGATGGTACGGCTGCACTGCCATCAGGGGGCGTTGCGCGGCTTGAGCGCCACCTGTTGCCAGATGTACGCCTCCAGCGCGTCCGCCGTCAGAAGCGGCACGATGTCCTCCTCCTCCTTGCTCTTGCCAACAGTGATCAGGGTCACTCGGTTGCTGTCCGGCCAGTAGAACAGGTAGGCGGTCGATTGCTCCAGCTGCTTCTTGATCCTGGCCGACTGCGCTTTCAGCAGGACAGCAGCGATCTGCGCCCCGTCTTCTGAACTCAGATCCAGCAGCCGGAACCTCAGTCCCCGCGGATAGTTCCAGGCTTCCGACGCGAACTGGGTCATCTGTTCCTCGACGATCTTCCAGTGGTCGTTCTTCGTCTCGTCCGTGCTGTGGAACAGGAAGACCAAACTGGGCGCGTCTGCGTTTGTCAGGAGATCCTTCATGTTCTCGAGCGTGACGACCGGCACGTGAGCCGCAGTTGCGGCCGCCTGCTGATTGGTCCCAGCGGAACTCGCGGATTGCGTGTTCATTTGTGGATTGGTAAGCACGACAATCTGGCGATCCGCCGCGGGCTGGTTCGCCGTGTGCTGCTCCTTCCTTGCGGACACATTGCAGCCGAGCGGCACCACGGCGAGCAGCACGAGACCGAGCACCCAGGCGCGCGTTCTCACTTTCCGAAGCATGGCTTCTCCTTACGCTGATCGTTGGCCTACTTCCGCGCAAAGCAAAGCGGCAACCCCGTCCCGCTCACGGGAGAGAAGGAGTCCTAGCACCGCAGTTTACCGGCTTTCCTCCAAAACGCCATGCTCTATGCCTGCTTCGAGGGGAGCGGCCCGGCCAGGTCGACCGCATGCGCCGAAGCGCGGTAAGGACCGGTTAGCCAATCCCCTACCCCTGCGACTGGCGAACCGACATGCCGAACCCGCAAAACGGCGCCTTAAAAAAAGCAGGCCGAGAGCAGGAATTCCTGCTCTCGGCCTGGACTGGTTATGACCGTTCTAGCTCACGGCTTCACACGCACGCCAGCTCCCGCTGACGCCGCTTGGCGTCGTGGATCGGCCGAGGCACCGGAGTCGCTTCCGCATCATCCTCCAGGTGCTGCCGCAACCGATTGCGGGCCACGTGTAGCCGGCGCTTGATCGTGCCGATGGGCGTCTCGAACTCCCGGCTCATCTGCTTGAGCGATTGGCCGTGGATATAGAACGCCACCAGCGTCGCCCGATCCACCGGCTTGAGGCGATCCAGCCCTGCCCACAGCTGAGCCTTTTGCTCCATGCGCACCAGGTCCTCCAGCGGCGTCGAACCCATCGCCTGGATGTTCTCCAGCACCTCCGGCTCGGCTCCGTGCATCCGGCCACGCCGCGTCAGGCGGTTGATCGCCATGCGCTCGGTGATCTGCCGCAACCAGCCGGCGAAGCAGTGGGCGTCCCGCAGCTGGGCCAGCTTGGTCATCGCATGGATGAAGACCTCCTGCACCAGCTCCTGGGCCTCGCCGGGATTGCGCAACCGCGACAGGGCCACGGCGTAGACCGACGGCTGGAAGCGCTCGACCAGCTCGCCGTACGCCCCCCGATCTCCCGCTCGGGCCCGCTCCACCAGTTCGGTAATCTCACTCCAAATCATGGGCTAACTACCTATCCCGATCCCTTTTTGGAAGTTGGCTACACCGATGCGGACAGTCCAGACCCGCCCTGGATCAAGGGCCGGAGACCGGCAGGCTGCCGCACAAGGCGTTTGCCGGGAAGCGTGCTCTGCGGGAAAAGGATGACGATTCCGCCTTGGAGCACCGGTCCACAGCAAACGTGGTGACGGCGACAACGTGTGAAACGAGAGCGTTCCGTTCCGCTGACCGTTTCAGGCGGGGTTGCCCTTCGCGCTGGCCTGAGTTCTCGAGGTGAGAAACGGCCCAGCGAAGCAAGACAACGGCCGCCACGTTCCGGTCTGGAACGCGCCCGCGTTTCGTCCCGCATGGGAAAGCAGAGTGGCGACAGGTGGGCGCCGGCACGAAGCCGACAGCCTACACCGCGTCAGCGTTCTCCCGTTCCCCGCGTCGAAGCCGAGGGCGTCCCACCGGCCTGCTGGAGAGCTAGGCCGGCCTCCGCGCGTTTTCTGGCCTGTTTGGAACGGGCCAAGCCGAGCTGGCCGGCCATTCCAAATGCCAACGCCGAGGAGCGACGCCGGGAGTTACCCTCGCCGACGGACGTCGTGCGCGTGGCCGTAAATCGACCGCTACGCCAGACGGCCGTTGGACGCGGCCCTCCCAAGGCTACGGAGCATCGTTGGGTGATGATCCGGCCCGCGGTAAGCGCGGGGCTTCGACGAATGAGGACACCGGGGCAGCGTTCAGACCGACCGGCCCTGTCGGCGACAGCATCAACGTCGTCAACAACGACGTGGACGTGGCGCAAACTGGGTTCCCAGTCGGCATGTGAACAACTGCGCGACGCGTGTCGGAGGGATCGGAGCGCCGGCATCTGCACCGTGGCCGGATAGCAACCGATGCCCATCTTGCCGGTCAGAACGTCGCCGACAACGGTGACGCCACGCAGCACCAGGGTATTCAGGTTCTTCACGGCCATTGCAGACCTCCGACTCTCGATAGAGATAGGACAACAGGGACCCGCACAGCGGCGGGCCGACCCGTTCACTCGGGATAAGACTTACACATTTCCTCAGCCACAGTTCCGGGCGAACTTCCAACAACAACAAACGCTGATTGTACACGATTCCCCGTCACCGGGGAACGTGCGTTGTGCCAAATCGGTCGGGCTCGAGTCCAAAAACCAAACAAGAGGCCCGTGTATCCTACAGACGGTCATCGGCAACAAAGGTTCACGAAAAAAACAACATTTTTGGCGCACGTCGGGATCCATGGCGGCGATTCGTTGCTTCGCAGGCCTGGTTCAAAGGCAGGTAACAGCATTGTGGCGGCAAGTTTTGAACTTGCCGGTGGGGCTCGGGCAGGTGCCAACATTGCCCCACAGGCCCCAGCACGCGCAAGAATGGGTCAGGTGG
>JBGQLF010001231.1:0-3750 GCA_041499985.1 Gemmataceae bacterium | reverse complement strand
GTCCAGCAGTCCAGCGAGGAGACGAGTTGCGAGCGCGAGCGCCCGGCCAGCCCCCGAGCCCGCCGCGTGGCCTCGGAGCTGGGCATCGACCTCCGCCTCGTCCTGCCGTCGAATGGGAGCCGAGTCGTCGAAGAAGATGTCCGCCGTTTTCACGCCGCTCTGTCCAGCGCGCCCACCTCTGTGCCCGCGCCCGGACCTTCCAGCCGCAGTATCCTGGCCGAGCGTATGGCCAAAAGCTTTCGGAGCGCCCCGCACTTCTACGTTGGAGTAGAGGTGGACGCGACCGAACTGGTTCGTCTGCGTCAAGCCCTGCTGGAGGCGTCGGAGCGCTCGGGTGCGAGGCTTACCTATACGGATCTGCTGGTGGCCGCCCTGGCACGCGCGCTTCGCGAACAGCCGGAAGTCAACGCCTGCTGGGGAGACGGTGAGACCATTCCCCGCACGTCGGTCGATATTGCCATCGCCGTCCAGACCAGCACGCGCTTGCTGGCGCCCGTGCTGCGACAAGCCGCGTCGTTGAGTCTCTTTGAGGTCGCGCGGCAACGCTGCGCGCTTGCGGAAAAGGCCAAGGCGGGGAGCTTGGCGCTCGCGGAAATGGAGAACGCCAGCGCCACTCTGTCCAACCTCGGCCAGTTCGGAATTGATTGGTTCCAGGCTATCCTGAACCCGCCCCAGAGTGTCATTCTGACCGCCGGCCGCATTGCACGGCGCCCGTTCGCCACCGGCGACCGGGTTGAGGCCCGCGACACGTTACATCTGTGCCTCTCGGTAGATCATCGGGTGCTGGACGGAGTGGCGGGGGCACGCTTCCTGCAGCGGATTCGTGCGATTCTGGAGAACCCTTGCGTGCTGCTGGTGTAAGGGCAACGTCAACATCGGGGGCTTCTCGGAGACGGCTGCACCCTTTCACACGCGCGGGTTCTGTTCACTAAGGGCAAGCGCCGATTAAAATCGGCGTGCAGCCTCAAGAGGCTGGCCCACTCGATTCAACAGCGCTGCAGAAAACGAAATTGCCTTGGGCATAAGGGCGCCACGAGAGGGCGGGCTTCGTTTACCCACTCCTCTCGCAGCTTGGTGGGAGCCTGTTAGAAGTACAGATGCAGTCCGACCTGCTGTCTGCGCATCGCCGAGCCGATGTTGAAAATGTGAGCCGCCTGCGATGCCGGAGCATCGATCGCCGTAACCGGAGAGCCGAGATTTACGTGGTTGAAGGCGTTGAACATTTCCCATCGGAACGCCAGCCGGGTCTGCTCGGATAGCGGCGTCCGGAAGTAAAAGTTCTTGTCCAGCGAAAGGTCGCTCCTCCAGCTTCCCGGGCCATGCAGGATGCCCGCTCCGGAGTTGCCGAAAGCGTAATCTGCCGGAACTTGGAACGCGGTCACGTCGAACCAGCCGTTGCGGCTGGCGTTGTGCGCGCGTCCGCTGCCGATGCGGTCCGGCATCTGATCGAAGTCCGAGTTCAAGGTATTGGACCACATGGTCGGAGTCAGCGGGAACCCATCGCGAATCTCCCAGACGCCTCCGACTTGCCAGCCCTGCACCAGCAACCTCGTCACGCCTTTCAGTTGCTGGGCGAAATGGTGTCCAGGACCGAAGGGGAATTCCCACACGTGGCTGATCGTCAGCCACTTGCCGGGATACTGCGGCTCGCGGTACATGGTCCGGTCAAACGGATTGCGCCAGTTGTCGCTCATGGTCTTCTGCCAGGTGTAAGCCAGCGTGAACGTGAGCCCCTGGGAGAACCGCTTATCTACTTTCACCTGCATCGAGTGATAGGCGGAATTACCGTTGCTGCTGCGGTCCTCGATGCCCGTGTCCAGGCCGAGCGAACCGAATTTGCGTCGGGGCAGGTACTCCCCGGGGCCGGGATAGGCCGAGTTGATGCTGTTGGGAAACCAGAGGTGCTTGCCTATGTTCCCCACCCAGGCCGCCGACGCCGTAGTGGTGGAACTGAGCTGGCGCTCCAGGCTTACGTTCCAGGTATCGGCTGATGTCGTCTTGTCGTCAAAGGACTTGCCCATCACCCATTGGCCATTGGGCACTAACAGGCGTCCGGAGTCGGGGATCTTGACGTCCATGGAGCTAGGATCCGGCGGTCCCCCGGCGAGCGGGAAAATCGACGTGTACTGGGTGGCTGGGCGGATGTCTTGGTTGTTGCCGATCGGCCATTGGCAGCAATAGGAACCGAAGTTCGCGCCCCACATGCCGATGGCGAAGCTGCGCCCATAGCCCATGCGCAACACAGTCTTGGTGTTCAGGCTGTAGGCGATACCGAGGCGCGGCCCGAAGTTGGTGTAGCGTGGCCGGAGGCCGGCGTATTTGTTGTTGCCGCCCTTGTTGGCGAACACCATCTCGGCGGTGGCCACGTCCACCACGGCCTCGCGGGCCACGCCATTCGAGTACGTCGGAGAGTAGTACTCCCAGCGAAGGCCCAGCGTGAGGGACAACTTCGGCGTGATGCGCCACTGATCCTGGACGAAAAGGCCATGCCGGTCCTGATACTCCTCCGGCAGCAACATGTAGGTGCCGCGCTGGTAATTATCCGATGCCCCAAGCAGGAAGCTGGCAAACCCATTGCCGGTAATACCTTCCATGTCCGCGCTGGCGGTGGTGTAGCGAGTGAAGCCGAAGTATCCACGGAAGGTCTTGTCGATGCGCTGGAGTTTGGTCCTGGGCCGCAGATCGGCCCCCCATTTCAGCGTATGGGAGCCCTTAACATAGGTCCATGTGGTCATGTACTGCACGGTCTGCTCGAGTTGATAGAAGTTCATGAACCCGTTGCCAACCCAGTTGCTGCCGGTCGGTCCGTCCCACTCCATCTGCGGCAATCCGCTTGTCGCGGCATCTCCCCTGTTGATGCCGGGGATGCCGATCTGTTGAGCGGTTTGCAGTCCGACGTCGGACTGCGATTGCGTGCTGCGGAACCGGGAGAACCCGACGCGCCCCTCTCCTACCAAACCCGAGGAGAATACGCGGGTCATATTCAGCGCGAGGTTCTGAATGCGGGTGCTCCCGAGCGCTGGCCCGTAGCAACCGCCAGAGTCGCCGCCCAGGGGTAATCCGAATACGGGCGGGCAATCGTACTTGCCCCGCAGGTAGCTGTAACGGCCAAACAAACGGGTATTCGGATTCAGATTGTAATCCACCCGGCTGTTGATCATGTCCGAGTTGACCGCCCAGGAGTTCGGCTTGATATAGTTCCGGTAGTAAATGTCCGGCGTTACCGTGTTGGGATCCGGCATCATGGCCGCTAGTTGGGAGGTGATGGGACTGATCCGGTTCTGCGGAATCACATTGTTTGGGAACGGCAGCCTGCCGAGGCCGTTCGCATCTCCTGTGAGCGGATCGAAAATGGGGTACTGTGGCACAGCGCTGAAATCACCCTTCTTGAACTCCGGGGTGGGCATGTCCATCACCGCCGTCCCGCCCTGCTTTGAGCGCAAAGCCTGCCAGTCGCCAAAGAAGAAGATTTTGTCTTTCTTGATAGGGCCGCCTAGGCTGCCGCCGAATTGGTTCCAGCGGTACGGGGCCATGACGCCGTTCGACTGCGTAAATGGGTTCCTGGCAAAGAGCTTGTCGTTTTGCAGATACTCGAAAAGCGACCCGTGGAGTTGGTTGGTCCCCGCCTTGGTGGAAGCCTGGAACACGGCGCCGGCCACCTGGCCGAACTCCGCATCGTAGGTGTTCGTGGTGATCTTCAACTCCTCCAGGGAATCCACGTTGGGATTGATCATCGACATCCCCTGGACG
>JBGQLF010001230.1:0-3755 GCA_041499985.1 Gemmataceae bacterium | reverse complement strand
GTGGTTCCACGGCATTTTTCAAAGGCCTGTACCCGGTTTGGGGGGGCATTTTTCCCACGGGCCCGTTGTGCCCCGAATTGTGAAAAACTCCCCGCCACAACGGTGTTACCCAGAACACAGCCAATCGGAACCAGGCCGGTTGATCTTCATCTGAGGAGCTGCATCATGACCCCACAAGTAGGTGGATCCCTGTTGCTCGGCTTGTTGCTGGGCCTTCCCGCGGCGGAGCAAGCGAAAGACCTCCTGGGGGCAGCCAAACGCGGTGACGCCGCTGCCGTGACCGCGCTGCTGGCCAAGGGGGTCGACGTGAACGCGCGGACCACCTACGGCGCCACCGCTCTGGCCTTTGCCTCAGACAAGGGCCAGGTCGAGGTCGTCAAGGTCCTGCTCCGGCACAACGCCAACGTCAACACGCGCGACTCCTTTTACAACGCCACGCCGCTCACCTGGGCCCTCGACCGGGGACATGCGGAGATCGTCCGAGCCTTGCTGGAAGCGGGCGCGACCGGCGCCGATGCGGCCTTACTGAACGCCGTGAGACGCGGTCAAGTTGAGGTTGTTCGCGCCGTACTCGACAAGGGCAAGGTGAAGGCAGAATCCCTGAGCGCAGCCTTGGTGGCGGTGCCCACGGACCGTCCCGCCCTTGTGGAACTGCTCAAGGCGGCGGGCGCGAAACCCGCCGCGACCACGGGCTCTCCGAGCGACGCCGAAGCGCTCAAGGCGTATGCGGGGGCTTATGAAGCGGACGGGATGGAGCTCCAGCTCGTTCCCGCGGAGGGCAAGCTTCTCGTTCGGTTCGGGGGGGAAACCCTGTATGTTTTGAACGCGGTCGATCCGACCACGTTCAAGTCGGCCGTGGAGCCCGTTGTGGAATTCAGCATGCAGCGGGAAGGCGACAAGGTCACGGGGTTCACACTTAAGAGCCTTACCGCCAGCAGGACCTTCAAGCGGATGGAGTCGCGCCAGGCGGCAGTCGTGGTCCCCAAGCCGGTGCCAGAGGGCCCGGTTCAGGTTGCGGCGCCGCGGAATTGGCCCTCCTTCCGGGGCCCAAACGCTTCTGGCGTTGCCGACGGTCAGATGCCTCCGGTGATCTGGGACGCCGAGAAGGGGACCAACATCCTGTGGAAAACGCCCATCCCCGGGCTCGGACACTCCTGCCCGATCGTCTGGGGCGAGCGCGTCTTCGTCACCAGCGCCCTCAGCGGCGATCCCGAATCCAAGTTCAAGCCAGGGCAGTATGGCAACGTCGATTCGGTGGACGATGCCTCGGTCCATACCTGGCGCGTCTACTGCCTGGACAAGCGAACGGGCAAGATCCTCTGGGAGCAGACCGCCCATCAGGGAGTGCCGAAGGTCAAGCGACACATGAAGTCCAGCCACGCCAACCCCACGCCGGCGACCGACGGCCAACATGTCGTCGCCTGCTTCGGCTCGGAAGGCCTCTATTGCTACGACTGCGACGGCAAGCTCCTCTGGAAACGAGACCTCGGCGTCCTTGATTCCGGCTGGTTTTACGATCCCGATTATCAGTGGGGCTTCGCCAGCTCGCCCATTCTCTATCAGAACCTAGTGATCGTGCAGTGTGACATCGGCAAGAACTCTTTCCTCGCGGCCTACCGCGTCGCCGACGGCGAGCGGGTCTGGCTGACGCCGCGCGACGAAATCCCCTCCTGGGGCACACCGACGATCTACCAGGGCCAGGCACGTACCGAGCTGATCAGCAATGCGTCGAAGTATGTGCGCGGCTACGATCCTTTGACTGGCCAAGAGCTGTGGCGGTTGGGGCGCAACTCCGAAATCACCGTTGCCACGCCGGTCTGCGCGCACGATTTGATCTTCGTCACGAGCGGGTATTCGCCCGTTCGCCCCGTGTATGCCATCCGCCCGGGTGCCACGGGCGAGATCACGCTGGAAAAGGGCACGACCAGCAATGCCTTCATCGCCTGGAGCAATGAGAAAAACGGCACGTACATGCCGACGCCGATCGTTTATGGAGACTTTCTCTACACTTGCAACAACAATGGCCTGGTGACCTGCTACGAGGCGAAAACGGGCAAACAGATCTATCAGAGGCGCCTCGGAGGCCGCGGCGGCTTCACGGCCTCGCCGGTAGCCGCCGACGGTAAGCTGTATTTCACCAGCGAAGAAGGCGGTGTTCTCGTCGTCAAGGCGGGGCCCGACTATGAGCTGTTGGCGACGAATCCGCTGGGCGAGACTTGCATGGCCACGCCCGCTATTGCGGACGGCATGATCTTTGTGCGCACGCAGCATTTCCTATTCGGCATTGGCCGAGCGGACACGGCACGGTCGTCCACGAAACAGTGAGGCAAGCAAACGAGAATGGAACAAACCATGCACAGTAAACGTGTCCCTCTTTTCGCTTTTGTTCTGTGGTTCACCGTAACGATCGCGGTGCGGGCGGATAAGGTAGACGACTATGTTAAAGCCGAGATGCAGAGGCAGCATACTCCAGGCCTGTCACTCGCTGTCATTCGGGATGGGAAGATCATCAAGGTAGAAGGCTACGGTTTGGCGAATGTCGAACTCAACGTTCCGGCCAGGCCTGAAACCGTTTACAAAATCGGTTCGGTCAGCAAGCAGTTTATTGCCACCGGGATTATGCTGCTTATCGAGGAGGGCAGGATTAGCCTCGACGACAAGATCAGCAAATTCCTTGAGGGAACGCCGGACGCGTGGAAAGAGATTACGGTTCGACATCTCCTCACGCACACATCGGGTATCGTCCGCGAGGCCCCTGGCTTCGACCCGCTCAAATTCCAAAACGACGCGGACGTGATAACGACTGCCTACCCTTTGCCGCTCCGCTTCGCGCCAGGGGAAAAGTGGGAGTATTGCAATGTCGGCTACTTCACACTGGCGGAGATCATCCGCAAAGTCACCGGCGAGCCGTGGAGCCAGTTCTTGAACCAGCGTGTGTTTCGGCCGCTCGAAATGAACGCCACGCGCCCCACGAGCATGACCGAGCTGGTCCCGAACCGCGCCAACGGATATGTCTGGAAGGATAGCAAGCTGCAAAACGCCGCTATTTTGTTCACTTTGCGACCAAGCGGCGCCTTTCTCTCCAGCGTTCTGGACCTGGCGAAGTGGGATGCGGCGCTCTACACGGACAGAATTCTCAAGCAGTCTGTCCGCGACCAAATGTGGGCGCCGGTCAAACTCAATAACGGCACATCCCATCCCTATGGCTTCGGTTGGATGCTCGACCCGGTGGGCGGTCACGTGCAGGTGCATCACGGTGGTTCGCTTCCGGGTTTTCGCGCCGAGACCGCGCGCTTCGTGGACGATAAACTGACCGTGGTGATCTTGACGAATGGCGATAGTGCCAGACCGGGTTCGATCGCGGTCGGCGTCGCGGCTCTCTACATTCCTGCGCTCATTCCCGAGCGCACCACCGCCCGAGTTGACCCAAGAGTTCTTGATGCTTACGTGGGGCAATACCAGCCGAGTGCATCTCCTGTATGGACGGTTACGCGCGAAGGCGACAAACTGATGGTGCAGCAGGGTTCGAGCACTGAAAAACGAGAGTTAGTGCCGGAGAAGGAAGCCAGCTTCTTCACCAAAGAGGATCGCCGCGCAACCTATACCTTCGTCAACGATGACAAGGGGCAAGTCACATCTCTGGTCCTTCAGATAGACGGGCGGGCAATAGAGAGAGCGAAGAAAATCAAGTAGGCGTCGCGGGATGCAGGATGACAAGCCAGTGGTTCGTTTATGCTGCGGCGGTCGCCATCTTC
>JBGQLF010001229.1:0-3755 GCA_041499985.1 Gemmataceae bacterium | reverse complement strand
GCGGCGGGCGGGCGGGTGACGAACTTGGCCGGCCAAGAGATCCACTACGGGGTGCTGGGCGCCTGGCAGCGCGAAGGGCTCCTGGCCAGCAATGGCTTGCTGCATGAAGCTGCGCTGGCGACTCTCCAGAAGGCATAAGCAGTTTTGTTCTCTTTCCTGCTTTCCTGGCTTTCTCACAGCCCGAAAGACGTCAAATGCGCCGGAGCGAGCCTCGCCTGGCCAGGCGATGGTCGTCACTGCCTGGCACCCTTCTGAAGAGGCCGTATAGCTTCGAGTTCTTTCCGCCACTTGGCCGCCTCGTCCGGCTTGCCCCACTCCTCGTAGAGCTGCACCAGCCACCCCAGGGCCTCGATCTGGTACCGCCTGTCGAGCGGGGTGAGCGGGCCACCGGCCCGACCTTCCGGCCGCTTCTGCCTGCCCTCCTGGTAGATGCCCTCGTAGCCTTTCACGAGAAGGGGCTCGGCCTCGGCGTACTTCTTCTGGCCGAGCCGAGTGACGCCGAGCAGAAAGTGCGCGCGAGCGAAGTTCCCCCCCTTGGGGAGGGATGGCCTTTTCGTGTAGGTTGCCAAGAACTCGCCCAAGGGTTGTTCGGCCTCGACATACTTCTTTTCCCTGATCAGGGCGCGTGCGCGCACTAAAAGGGCGGTGCTAAGCAAACGAACAGTTGTCAAATTGGCAGCCATGCTGGACGAACTCTCCTCCCTCACGTCCTCAGCTTCGGGCTGGCTCTTGTGGAATTCGTTTGACACAGAAACGCTAAACGCTAACTTAACCTGTTAGAGAGCCAGGCAATGTCGTCCTGCTCCGTCGCCTGCCAGAGCGCTTCCGGAGGCCAGGATACCTGGTCCCCACCGTGAACTACATCACCGGGCCATCTCGCTGCGAGGTGGCGCGTCGCCCCGATTGGTTGGTTATCCTACCTGCGTTGTATGTACAGGAGCATGGTGATGCCGATCGTGCGTCGTCTTGGGGCCATCGGCTGTGTGGCGTTGGCAATCCTGTGGCTCGGTACCGGTACCACGCGTACACCGGCAGCCGATAAGCCTTCGCCTGAGAGAGCCAACCGCGACAGGCCGTGGGCCTTTCAGACTCCGGTCTGGCCAGTTCTCCCGGTCGTCCAGAACAAGTCCTGGGTGCGCAACCCGATTGACACGTTCATCCTGGCCAAGCTAGAAGAGGCCGGCCTGGCTCCGGCGCCCGCCGCGGACCCAGCAGTCCTCCTCCGCCGCCTCTCGTTCGACTTGACAGGGCTGCCACCCACTCCGGAGGAGGTAGACGCATTCGTCCAGGATCACTCCCCCGATGCCTACGAAAAGCTCGTGGACCGACTGCTGGCTTCCTCGCAATACGGCGAGCGCTGGGCCCTGTATTGGCTCGACCTGGTGCGCTTTGCCGAGAGCGATGGCTTCAAGGCGGATGACCCGCGCCCGGCGGCTTGGCGCTATCGCGATTATGTGATCCAGGCGCTGAATCAAGACAAGCCCTACGATCGCTTCCTCCGCGAGCAGCTGGCTGGCGATGAGATCGCTCCCGAGGATACCAGCGCTCGCATCGCCACGGGCTTCAACCGGCATTTCCCCGACGAGTACAACGCCGTCAACCTGGAGCAGCGCCGCCAGGAGATCCTCAATGACATGACCGATACCACCGCCTCGGTCTTCCTGGGTCTTACGGTCGGCTGCGCCCGCTGCCACGATCACAAGTTCGATCCCATCTTGCAGCAAGATTACTATCGCCTCCAGGCGTTCTTCGTTTCCTATCAGACGCATGAGGTGCCGGTCGGCCAACGCGAGGAATTGGCGCGATACCAGCAACAGATGCGTGTGTGGGAAGCCAAGACGGGAGAGGTGCGCCAGCGCCTGACGGAGATCGAAGAGCCTTACCGCCAGAAGTTTGCAGCACAACGGCGTTTCCGTTTCCCGAAAGAATACCAAACCATCCTGGATGTTCCGGAGGACCAGCGCACGCCGCTGCAAAAGCAGCTCGTCCAGATGGTTCTCAAGCAGATGCAACTCGGTCCCGATGAAGTCGGCAAGTCCATGAAGGGCGAGGTCAAGCAGCAATGGCAAGCCCTCAATAAACAGATGGCGGAGTTCACCCGTTCGAGACCACCAGCGCCACCCACCGCGATGACCCTGACCGATGTCGGCCCGGTGGCGCCCACGACTTACCTGCTGCGGCGCGGTGATTGGCGGCATCCGGAGCGGGAAGTGGCCCCTGGCTTCCTGTCGGCCATCGACGACCAACTCGCCGCCATCCCCACACCCGCACCCGGCGCTCGAACCACCGGACGACGGACGGCGTTGGCCGAGTGGCTGACGCGGCCGGACCATCCGCTGACGGGGCGCGTCCTGGTGAACCGTCTCTGGCAGCAGCATTTCGGCCGCGGCATTGTCGCAACACCGAGTGATTTCGGCTCACAGGGCGAAGCGCCCACCCATCCGGAGTTGTTGGACTGGTTGGCGCGCACCTTCGTGGACAGTGGCTGGAGCCTCAAGGCGATGCACCGCCTGATCGTGACGTCCGCCACCTATCGCCAAGCGAGCCGTTGGAATTCTACGAACGCCAAGATCGATCCAGAAAATCAGCTACTTTGGCACATGAATCGCCACCGTCTCGAGGGCGAGGCTCTGCGCGATGCCATGCTCGCGGTCAGTGGCCTGCTCAGTGACAAGGCGGGTGGCCCGAGCATCTTCCCGGAATTGCCGGGCGAGCTCGGCGTGCCGCGCGGAGGCTGGAACGTGTCGGCAAATCCGGCCGAGCGCAACCGGCGGAGCGTCTACATCTTTGTCAAGCGGAACCTGCGCTATCCCCTCTTCAGCGCCTTCGACACTCCGGATAGCAACGAAACCTGTGGCCGGCGCTTCGTCACCACAACGGCTCCGCAGGCGCTCATGCTCCTCAACGGCAAGGTGCCCCTGGAACAAGCGCAGGCGTTCGCGGGCCGGGTGCTCCGCGAAGTCGGCGATGAGCCCGCCTGTGTCGTGGAACGAGCGTATCGCCTGGCTCTGGGGCGAGCGCCCGAGGCGCCGGAGCGAACCAGTCTACTGGCGTTCCTGGAGCGGGAGACCGTGCAGCTTCGCGAACGCTTGAGCGCCACGAAGCCGCCTCCGGCACCCACTGCCGCGCCAACGCACGTGGACGCCGCCTTCGCTGCGGCCGTTGTCGATCTGTGTCATGCCCTGATGAACCTGAACGAATTCCTTTACGTGGATTGACAGGACTATGCACTCCAATTGTCCGTCTTGTGCGCCGCAACCGCACGTGCCGCGGCTGGCGTCGCGTCGGGAATTCCTGCTCAAGGCCGGTGGCGGCTTTGGGGCCCTGGCCCTCTCCTGCTTACTCGAGCGCGACGGTCTGCTGCCTGCGGCCGAGCTAAGCAAAGCGCTAGAAACCCCACTGGGACCCAAAGCACCTCAATTTGCAACCCGGGCCAAGGCGGTCATCTTCCTCTTTATGGAAGGTGGTCCGAGTCATCTGGATACACTGGACCCCAAGCCCGAGCTGACCCGGCTCCACGGACAAAAGCTGCCGCCGAGCTTCGGCACTGTGCTCACGCCAATGGGCACTGGCGGCAATACACTGCTCGCCAGCAAGCGGAAATATCGCAAGTACGGGCAAGCCGGTATCGACGTGAGCGATTGGCTGCCCCATATTGCTACCTGTGCCGATGACTTGACCGTGATCCGTTCCTGCTGGGCCGATGGGCTCAACCACGTCGGCTCGGTGTGCCAGATGAATACGGGTTCGATCCT
>JBGQLF010001228.1:0-3756 GCA_041499985.1 Gemmataceae bacterium | reverse complement strand
GGAGAGCCCCGTCGACGCTCGCCGCAGCCGCCTGCCGCCGTTGTCGGTGGTTGTATCATCTCGATTCCATGCACCGAAGACGCACCGCCCCGCGACGAATATGTACTGTGCATCATTCCGATGATCATCTTTATCGTTTCGCGCGGGGCCGGTGCGCTCTGGTTCATTCAACGAATCCTCTAGACGCCGACGTTCCCAACGTCTCCGCTATAATTCCTTCGCCGAGCCAGAGCCAGCGTGTTCTGCACCCAACCCCACAGGAGGCTCTGCCATGAACACCACCACCGACCAAACCAAGTACGCCGCCCTCATCGGCTTGGACTGGGCCGACCAGAAACACGACGTGTGTTTGCTCGTGCCTGGCCAAGCGGAACCCGAGCGGCTGGTGCTGGCCAATACCCCCGAGGCGATCACCGCCTGGGTCCAGCAACTGCGCCAACGCTTCGGCGGTCACCCCGTTGCCATCGCCTTGGAGAAAACGCGCAGCGGCTTTCTCCACGCGCTGATGCAGTACGATTTCCTCGTGCTGTACCCGCTCAACGCCGCGGCCGTCGCCCGCTACCGGCAAGCATTTGCGACCAGTCGCGCCAAAGACGACCCCACCGATGCTGAGTTGCTGGCCGATCTGCTCGCCAAACACAGCGGGGAGTTCCGGCCTTGGAAACCGGACAGCGCCACCACGCGCGAACTGGCGGCGTTGGGCGAAGCGCGTCGCCAAGCTGTCAACCTGCGCACGCGCTTGTCGAACCGGCTCATCGCCACGCTCAAAGCCTATTATCCCCAAGCCTTGCAACTCATCGGCGAAGAGATCGCCACCCCCCTGGCCTGCGACTTCCTGACCAAGTGGCCGAACTTGCCGGCCGTGCAACGGGCGCGCACCGAAACCGTCCGCCGCTTCTACAATGCCCACAACAGCCGCCGCGCCGACGTGATCGAAGAGCGTCTGCAGTTGATCGCCGCCGCCACGCCGGTGACGACCGACACGGCGATTGTCGAACCGGCGATGCTGACCGTGCAGATGTTGGTTGAACAACTGCGCGCCTTGGCCGGCGCCATCCGTCGGTATGAAGCCCGGCAAGCTGCAGTATTCGCCGCGCACGAAGACGCGCCGCTCTTCCAAAGCTTCCCCGGTGCCGGAGCGGTATTTGCGCCCCGGCTGCTGGCCGCGTTCGGCAGCGACCGGCAACGCTATGAGAGCGCGCTGTCGATCCAGCAATACAGCGGCATCGCGCCGGTGACGGAGCGCAGCGGGAATCGGTGCTGGGTGCATTGGCGGTGGGGTTGTCCGAAGTTCCTGCGCCAAAGTTTCCACGAATACGCCAACGAATCGATCCGCCACAGCTCGTGGGCGCGCGCCTTCTACGAGAGCCAGCGCCAAGCCGGGCAAGGCGCACGGCGCGGCGATTCGGGCACTGGCGTTCAAGTGGCAGCGGATCATGTGGCGCTGCTGGCAAGACCGCACCCCGTACAACGAAGTCTACTATCTGACGATGCTGCAGAAACGCGGCTCCAAGCTGTTAAAACTGATCGCCGAACCGGCCGAGAAAGTCGCCTGAAATGAACCACTCTCCTTACCCAAGTTCCTCCTTGCGGACTACCTCAGACCGGATAAAAACTCGGACGTGTTGTGCGACGAGTGCAAGGCCCCACTTGATAGGTTCAGGACACTGAGATCCCTCCAGGAGAATGACGGCTAACTGGCAGAAGACGAAGATCCTAAGAAACCCGGGTAAAACGAGTTTTTACACATACAGGGTGATCTCACTTTTCGAATCCCCTACTCCGAACTTAAATGCCAATAGACGGATGATTACCACTACCGGTTGCCCAACGGAACGAAAGCTTACATCAACCTCGAAGAAGACGTGCTGTTAGTCGTCGTTGAGACCAACGTGATTTTCAGCGGAACGATTGCTAAGAAATGGATCAAGCCTTTTGTAACCGTCGAATGACGCCGAAGAACCAAGCTATCAACGTCAGCCATGAATATTGTTCACCCAATTTCTCTCAATGAATTCGTCGGGCAGCAGATTATACGGGTTGCAGGATGAAGGTGATGGTCGCATTGGGCGGGCACTGGTATTTGACGAATTTGCCACGTAGCCAGACGCGCAAGAACGTTTGGCGGTCCTGGAGGTTGAGGACGACGACGGCGATTTTGCCGTCGGAGTTGAGGGCGGCGGTGGCGATGAAGTCGTCACTGGTGGAAGTAGAGACGATGCGCTTGGCGCCGGGACGGATGAAGCGGGAGAACTGGCCCAAGATGTGGTGCGGGGGATTGTAGGCGATTTCGCCGGTGGTGGTGTTGCCGTTGGCGACGGTGCTTCCATGGACACCGGGGACGCCGCCGGCGTGACGCGGGCCGTTGTCCTGATCGAGAATGAAGTTCCAGACAGCCCAGCCCTCCGTCCAGTTGTTGAGGTCGAGTATGACGCTCTTGGAGAGGCGCAGGGCGGCTGGCCAGGTACCCCCGATGCCACCTTCGGTGTAAAGGAGATGTTTGTCGGGGAAGGCATCGTGGACGATGCGGACGTTATCGAAGTGGTCGCCAGTGTACCAGTGGAAGGCGGCACCCCAGATGTACTTGGAGGCCTTCGGATCTTCATACGAGGGCTGGACACGCTCGTAGATGAGACCGCGATTGTGGTCCCAGATCATGAGCTTGACGTCGGAGAGCCCGGCTTTTTGGAGCGTGGGACCGAGGTAGCTTTTGACGAAGTCGCGCTCTTCCTCGGCGGTAAAGATGTTGGATTCCCAGACCTGGGTGGCGAGCGCCTCATTCTGGACGGTGAGGCCCCATATGGGAATGCCTTCGGCGGCGTAGGCCTTGATGTACTTGACGTAGTAGTCGGCCCAAGTCTGGTAATATTCGGGCTTAAGCTTGCCGCCATGAAGCATTTCGCTGTTGGTCTTCATCCAGCCGGGGGGGCTCCAAGGAGAGGCGTACAGTCGGAGGTTGCCCTTGGCTGCGGCTTGGGCGCGCTTGATGAACGGGATGCGATCCTTGCGGTCGTGGTCGATTGAGAAGTTCTTGAGCTCCTTGTCGCCGGCGGTGTCGTCGTAGGTGTACATGTCCTCGGCGTAATCGCAGCTATGAATCGTGGTGCGGCAAAGGGTGTACCCGTTGCCTTCCACGGGATCGAAGCAGGCCTTGAGGAATTGCTCCTGGGCCTCCTTGGGCATCCTGGCAAAGGTGGTGGCGGCGGCATCGGTGAACGCGCCGCCAAAGCCTTCGATGGTTTGAAAGGTCTTTTTGTCGTCGATGATGATGGTGGGGATGTCCTCGTCGGGCTCATCGAGCGGCGCGAGGGGAATGAAGCCACGGTCGGTGAGCAGTTGCGCGGTGGGGATGACGGCGGCCGGCAAAGCTGTGGTGGCGGGAGCGGGGAACGGCGGCGCCGTGACGTAAACGCGGGCTTCCCTGTAGTCCAGGTTCGCAGCGGTGGCGGAAACGAGAGGAAGGCAGGACGCGAAGGTGAAGGATAGCACCCGCAAGCCTGTGCGAGAAGCGGCGAGGATTGATGCGATCATGATTTGCCTCAGAGACCCTCTTGGAATCACTTAAAAAGTACCGCCTGCAAGCGAATCTGAGCCAAGCGGCGTTGGCTGTCCAGCTCGGGGGACAGCTCGGGGGACATCTGGAAATCCGTGGAAGCCGGGAACGCAGTCAGGCTACGCCAAATGGACGGGCATAGTCCGAGCTGCGGGCGCTGCTGGCTGGTCTGTGACGTCCAAGTGCCGCCCGTGGTCAGCCAG
>JBGQLF010001227.1:0-3758 GCA_041499985.1 Gemmataceae bacterium | reverse complement strand
GTGTCGCCGATCTGCACAGCCTTGAAGGCGGTGTCGATGGCGGCAGTCGTCATCCGGTTGACCTTCGTCAGCAGCTGGACCTCGGCCGGAGTCTTGATCAAGCGAACTCCTTCCAGAAACGAATAGGCGTCCACGAACTCCAGGCTGGGCAGCAGCCGCTGGAGCTCAACTAGCTGGCCGGCTGGGAAACTGCGCGCCTCGTAGCCAATCACGCCGCGCGTGATTCCCCTCTCGGCCAGGACCTCCGCCACCACGCGCATGGCGTCCAGGCCCTCGCCCTCATAACCGCGGACGTCATCGATGTACGTCTCGTCGGGGCGCAGAAGCCGAGCCCTGCGCTCGACCACTACGAGAGCGGGATCGCCGCCTCTCGGCCAGACACACACGTGCAGCCTCTCTGGAAGCAGCCTCAGGTCGATGTTGTAGAAGCCGCTGTAATGCGGCACATTCTCCGGGGCAAGAGCCAGCACGGCGGCGTAAGGACCCTCATCAACTGTGCGGCGTATCAGGTCTATGTCTATGTACGAGGCGCGGGCACATGACTTGAACTTCGCCGCGTTCATTACGGGTATCGCCGCGTCATGCGGTTCCGTGCATGTGTGGGTCCAGCGCCCGCCTGAGCCCGTCACCCAGCAGATTGACCCCGAACACGGTTACGGTCACCGCAAGGCCCGGGATGGTCGTCAGGTAGCCGGCTGTGAAGATATCGCGGTAGCCGTCGGCCAACATCGTGCCCCAGGCGGGGAGAGGCTCGGGAACCCCCATGCCCAAAAAGCTAAGCCCGGCCTCGAGCAGGATCATGCGGCCGACCTGGAGGGTGGAGATCACGATGATCGGCGACATCATGTTGGGCAACACGTGAGTCCACAAGATGTGGCGCGGCCGTGCTCCCAGGCAGACAGCGGCGCTCACATATTCCTGGCCGCGAATCGACCTGACCACGCCGAAAAGAATTCGTGTGTAAGTCGCCCAACCAGTCACTGCGAGCACGAGCAGGAGGTTGAGCAGGTTGCTGCCGAAGAGAGCCGCCACCATGATCGCGAGCAGCACCGCTGAGAGGGCCTGCTGGGCGTCGACCGCGCGCATGATAACGATCTCAGTCCACCCGCCTACATATCCGGCCAAGGCGCCCAGCACGACGCCGATGACGCCCGAGACCAGAACGGCGCCGCACGCGACAAGCAGGGAGTAGCGGGCCCCATAGAGCAGCCGGCTGAAAACGTCACGGCCAAAGCCGTCCGTTCCCAGCAGATGCGAATGGTTGCCGCCAGGAAACCAGGCCGGAGGTAGGAGGCGTTGAGTCAATGCCTGGCCGGCGGGGTTCCAGTGCGTGATCAGCGGGGCGGCGACGGCGCTGAAGCAGATCACCGCCAAAAGCGCCGCGCCGAGGTACAGAGGCGGATTGCGCCTGAACCTGATGAGGCGGTTTACTACCCAATCCGGCCAGGCTGCCGGGGCGGGACTGCTCAGGATCTCGCCACCGGCCGTGACGCTCATTGGTAGCGGATCCGGGGATCGATGCGGGCATTGATCATGTCGACCGCGAGGTTGGCCAAAAGCACGCAGAGCGCCAGGACCACGACCGAGGCCTCGACCACCGGAAGGTCGCGGTCGAAAATTGCTTCCACCGAGAGCCGGCCGATACCCGGCCAGGCGAAGACGGTCTCGGTGATGACCGCGCCGCCCATCAGCGAGCCGAACTGGAGGCCGACCGACGCGATCACCGGATTAAGGGCGTTGCGAAGCGCATGGCGGAGGATGACGATCCGGCTTGGAAGGCCCTTGGCATGCGCGACCGTGATGTAAGGGTCGTGCAGTACGTCAAGCATGCTGGATCGGGTGAGCAGCAGAATCTGCGGAGCCAGGAAAGCCGCCAGCGTGATAGCGGGCATGATCAACTGGCTGGGATCACCCATCCCTCCGGTCGGCAGCAGGTGGAAGTTCACGGCAAGCAGCAGGATCAGCATGATCCCGAGCCAGAAGCTGGGCATCGACTGGCCGAAGACCGTAATCGCGCTGATCGCCGTATCGATCAGCGAGCCCTCGTGGATGGCGGCGAGGATGCCGAAACCAATCCCACTAACGATTGCGATCAAGATTCCCGCCAGCGCCAGTTCGGCGCTGGCGGGAAGCCTATCGAGAACAACCTCCAGCGCCGGCCGCTGAAAATAGAGCGACGTTCCGAAGTCGCCGTGCGCAAGCGCCGCACCAAAGCGCGCGAACTGGATCGGCAGCGGCTCGTCCAGGTGGAGCTCGTGAGTGAGACTCGCACGCTGCGCCGCGGTCGCGTCCAACGGCAAGAGCAGGCTGACCAGATTGCCGGAGAGATGCAGCAGCAGAAAGACGACCCCGCTGACCACCAGCAGGGTCACCGGCACCTGTACGAGACGCTTGACCAGGAACTCCAGCAACTGAGGCTAGGAGGGCCGAGGACCTATTTCGATATCGAGGTCGGGTAAAAGTACGAAAGCTCGTCCGTCCGAGCGGAAAACCCGGACACTTTCTTGCTGACGCCGTAGTAGGTGGCGGCCTGGAACAGCCACGCCGCCATCGCCTGGTCGTGCATGTACTGAGCCGCGTCGAAGTAGATCTGCTCGCGCTTCTTGGGATCCAGCTCGCTCGCGCCGGACGCGATCAGCTGGTCGTATTTCGGGTCGGCGTAGAAGTGTCCGAGCGTTGAGCTGGAGGAAAGCCATACCTCGGCCAGCGCGGGGTCGCCGAAGCTGTACCAGCCGACCAGGAACATTGGGCCAAGCGTGTTCGACACCAGCTTCTGGACGAACAGGCTGTACTCCATCGGGTTGGCCTTGGCGCGGATGCCGACGGCGTTCAGCTGGTCGGCAACCGCGATTACGATTTCTCGATCCGCGGTGTACTTGCCGATGGGACCGTTGACTTGCGTGTCGAACCCATTCGCGTAGCCGGCCTCAGCAAGCAATGACTTGGCCTTGGCCGGGTCGTACGGCACCATCTTGACGTCCTTGTTGAAGCCAAGGACCCCGTCGGTAATGAGCTGGCCCTCCAGGGGCCTCAACTTGCCCCTCAGCAGAGTGTTGTTGATGCCAACCTTGTCGATGGCGTAGTTGATCGCCATCCGCACCCTTGGGTCGGCGGTGGGCCCGCCGCGCAGCGTATCCAGCTCCAGGATCAGCGAGTTGACAATGAATGCCCGCTCGATCTTGAGGTTGGGGTCGCTCGAGACGGCGTCGATTGCGTCGAGGGGCAGGTTCATATCGATGTGGATCTCGCCGGCTTTGAGCGCGGCCAAACGGGCCGAGTCGTCGGGTATCACCCTGAAGATGGTCTTGTCCAGCTTGGGACGGCCACCCCAATAGGAGGTGTTGGCGACATAGGTCACATGGTCGCCCTGCTGCCAGTCGCCGAACTTGAAGGGGCCGGTACCGACAGGGCTCTTCATCGCCTGGTCTGGCGTCTCCCCGACGTACTTGGCCGGGAGCATGAAGGCCTGGGTCAGGCCTAGGAGCAATACGGGAAAGGAGTGCTTGGTGTGAAATCGGACCGTCGCAGGATCCACGACCTCGACGCCCTGCCACGTCTTCGGCCAGCCACCGGCGAGTGGCGAGTTCACCGCCGGGTCGAGCAAGCGGTCGATACTGAATTTGACGCTGGCGGCGTTGAAGGGCTCGCCGTTGTGGAAGGTGACTCCCTGGCGAAGTTTGAATTCGATGCTGTTCGGATCCGGGAAACTCCACGACTCGGCCAGCATGGGCACGAGGGTGCCGGAGTAATCTCGTTCG
>JBGQLF010001226.1:0-3764 GCA_041499985.1 Gemmataceae bacterium | reverse complement strand
GCGAGAACAGGCGCACGCGTTCCTCATGGGTTTTCTCGCCTTCGGGGCTTGGGAATTGTGGTGAGCGCTGGTGGTCGTCCTCGTGCACCCTTGGATCGCATTGGTCCTGCCCGGTACGCGGATGGCGACGTGCTGGACGCGCTGAACCGCAGTCACCTGGGCATCACGCTGCTATCTGGAGTTCCTTGAAGAGGTCCTTATGCCGCAGCCCATCGCTCTGATTCACCTCCGCTGGCTGACTCCTCGTGAGGGTGGTCGCCAGGCGCCTCCGTCTGGTCCCTACTTTGCAGCCACGGCACGATTTGACATGGATAGCCAGGACGAACTCTTCAGCATTGTGCTGAGGCTTTCCTGCGCGAGGCTGCTTGACGAGGGACACAACATGGAAGTGGAACTCGCCCTGCTGGCGCCGGATCGTCTCCCTGAAATTGTGGCGCGCTTGGCGCCTGGAAGCCAGCTGCTCATCACCGAAGGGGCTCGCATTGTCGCTGAGGCCCAGGTCCTGGCAGTACGGCAGGAGACGGTGCCGCCCGGATAACCCGATCGCCCATCTCGGGAGGCCGGGCGACACCAAGCTACTTCGGCTTGGGCTGTCTCAAGGGCGGTTGATCTTCCCCTACCCTTTCACCACCGGATTGCGAAGCACCCCCAGCCGTTCGATCTCCACTTCGACGACATCACCTGCTTTCAGGAACACCGGTGGCGTGCGGGCAAAGCCAACCCCCGGCGGCGTCCCGGTGAAAATCAAGTCCCCGGGCTCCAGCGTGAGGACCTGGGCCAAGTACGCCACCACGGCCTGAACCCGGAAGATCATCTGCCGAGTATTGCTGTCCTGCATGGTTTGGCCGTTCAGGCGCAGGCGAATGCCCAAGTTGTGCGGGTCGGGCACTTCGTCCGCCGTGACCAGCACGGGACCGGTGGGCGCAAACGTGTCGAAGGTCTTGCCGACCATCCACTGTTTCCCGTCTTTCTTCAACTGCCAGTCGCGCGCCGACACGTCATGCCCAATGGTGTAGCCAGCGATGTATTCGGCCGCCGCCGCTTCATTTCGGGGCCGACCGCGTTTGCCAACCACGACCACCAGCTCCGCTTCGTAATCGACTTCCTCACTGACCGGCGGCAAGACGATGGCCTCGCCATGCCCGATGAGCGCGGTGGCATATTTGCTGAACAGGACCGGATCCTTGGGAATCGGCGCCCCGCTTTCCTTGGCGTGGTCACTGTAATTGAGTCCCAGGCAGATGATCTTGGGCGGATCGGGCACGGGCGCCAATAGCTTCACACTGGCCGCCTCATAGTCCACGACCTTTTCCCGCTTCACCGCCTGCGCGACCGCCCGCAAAGCCGAGGGGCCTTCCGCCAGGAGTTGCCGGATACTTGATGGCAGGGCCGCGTCGGTCGCGTGTAGATCGATATACGCATCGCCCCAGAGCACAGCGGCCCGTGGGCCAGCCGGTGTTTGCATCGTTGCCAGTCGCATGAGGTCCTCTTAAGTCAGCTTTCCAGGGATCAGGGATCAGGACTCAGGACTCAGGAAGCTGATCCCTAATCCCTAATCCCTAATCCCTGATCCCTGGCTGATGAGCACGTCTAGCTGCCGGGAGACTTCCTGGAGGGCGGCCGGCAGCGGCTGGCGTCCCAGGGCCACTTCGGTTACCAGGTAGTCGTTGAAGTTCCCAGCCGCCAACTGGCGCATGACGATGGGCCAGTTGACGCTGCCATGGAACACGGGCACAAAGCCGTCGTAGGTGCCAAAGATGTCGCTGGGGCCGCGCTTGAAATCCTTGATGTGGATGCCGACCAGGTGTTTCGGCCCCAGGATGCGCAGCCATTGCTCCGGATAGCCGAACGGCACCACATTACCGATATCAAACCAGATGCCGATTTGCGGACTATTGACCTCTTCGAGCAAGCGCACAAATTCCAGCGGGCTCATCAAGAATTTGTTCCAGACGTTTTCCAAGCCGATGCGTAGATGCGTCGCCTCGGCTTTCTCCTTGAGCGCGTTCAGGCTGTCGAGGGTGTAACGCCAGCAGACATCATACGGCAGCTCGGGAGAGAGTTGGCCCGGATGAATGAGCCAGGTCTTGGCCCCGAGCCCGGCGGCGATCTCGACAACACGTTTGCCGTCCTCCAGGGCACGCTGGCGGTCAGCGGCTTCCGCATGGAAGAAACGAATGCCGCCGTAAATGGAGTGCGGTTCCAGGCCGGCATCTTTGAACGCCCGGCGCAAGGCTTCCACGTCGGCATCCTTGCTACGCAGGGTCAGCTCACCGACCGTCTCGAGGATGCCGAGTTGGATGCCGTCGAAGCCAGCTTTCTTGATCGGATCGAGCAGTTGCAGCAGCGGTGGGTTGCGCGGCAGAGTAGCGCGCATGATACTTTTTTTCATGAGGTGTGCTCCCGGGGCAGCGTCTGAGTGCGAACGAAGTTTTTTCCGGGTTGGTGATACCACACAGCCGCTGGGAAGGCAAGGGGCTAGGCTCGCCATGAACCCGAGCCTCTGGATAGAGATGCCGGGCGGGAATTCCTTGGATGCACCGTGGTGCTCAGGCAGGTTTAGCCAGGAACCGTTCCGGCCAATTTCGCCAGGGGCAGAGCCAGCACTGCCACGTCTCGGCCGATCGCTTCTGGAGACCTGGAGATGCTCTGCGCCGCGCTGGAGCCCGAAGCGAATAAAGGCCGAAAACCCAAGACCCAGTGCGGGCCCACGAAACGCTGAGCAGAGGAGCGGCGGAAGGACCTCTTGGCCGAGACCCTGCTCACCACGCAGACTCAACCGATCCGGCCGCGTTTCCTTGCTTCCATGTAGGTGCCCTCCAGGTCGATTGGCAAACAACCGAGGCCGCGCACTGGCAGCGGCAGCGTCGGCAACGGCTGTCCAAGCGCGAGCGGCTCCCGCCACAGGTCGATCTCGTTTCTCCCGTGCCGATGGGCAGGCCGGTACGCCGTCGCATAGAGTGGAGTCGGCGTGGGAAACGTAAAGCCCTCGGTAGGTCCCAGCAACGTCACCAACTCATCGTGCAGGTTGGCGTGTCGAGAAGTAACGATGTCCACGATCATCAGCCCAATCCCCCGCTGGAGATAAGCGGCACATTTCGCGGCAAAGGCGCGGCGGGCCTCGTGGCGATCCTTGTTGCCCGGGCTAACCAACTCGATGGCCGCGACCAGCGTGGGACCGGCCGCGTTATGGAAGACCTGTACCTCGAAGTCGTCTGGGAAAACAGCGGGCAGAACGGCGATAGGATGGGGCGGCGCCCAATTCAGCGTCTGGACGGCCGTGATGCCGCCGTTGGGAAGAGGCTGCTCCGGCACGCCGTCTTCCGTGAAAGTGGCCACATCGACCTCAATGCGTGTGCCGAGCGTCACCTCGAACTCGGCAAAATACTCCGGCGGCAAGAGGTGCTCGTTCAGGCGGCCGGCGATCGCAGCGGCCCACCAGCCGTGAAACCCTTCCCAGTGGCGCTGGCCCAGCAGAGGTGGATGAAAGTGGTCCAGCAGAGGCATGGAGGTTTCCCCAAAGGGTGAACCGGCATCGAGACTTCACTCGCCGATTGTAGCAGAGTTGTCGTGTGCCGTCACGGGAGGTAAGAACACGGGTATGGTTCCAAAAGGCCTGTTTCTGGCTGGCCCGCCCTAAGTCTTCGACCTTTCGTTCCCCCGGCATTCTCCTTACTGTCCAAACATGGTCCATGACCGGGTTAACGAACTTGCCCGGGCGGTGGAGACTGGCCTGGTTCACAGGCAGGTAACAGCATTGTGGC
>JBGQLF010001225.1:0-3765 GCA_041499985.1 Gemmataceae bacterium | reverse complement strand
TGGGAAGGAGTTTTCGTCGGACAAGGAGGATTGGCATCGACCTTGATGGCGGAAACGTCGGCCGGGGTGCCCGCGGAAGCTCAAGCTTCGGCCTAGAATTTTACGTAGCCACAAGCGTCCTCGCTTGTGGGCTGGAGCAGCTCACAAGCGAGGACGCTTGTGGCTACGATTAGATAACAGGTCCCTTGATCTTGCACTGGAAATGCTGCATACCATCGCGAGCGGGACGTCAGGTCCACACGGTGACGACCTCCCTTCCGACCGACTTGGCGCTCCCCGCTCGCCGCCTTTTCACGACCGATACAGACCCGCGACCCATTGCGCGTACCCGTTATAGAGTTGCGTCGCCCGGACCTCGCCGGTGCCGAGCATGCGTTCGCTCTGCTGGCTCCAACGCGGATGTGGTACGTCGGGGTTGACGTTGGCCCAAAAGTCGTATTCGTGCGGCGACAGTGTGTTCCAGAATGTGGCCGGCTGCTCTGCCGTCAGCTCGATGCGGACAAGCGACTTGGCGCTCTTGAAACCGTATTTCCACGGCACCACGAGGCGCACGGGAGCGCCATGCTGCTTGGCGAGCGGATGCCCGTACATCCCCGTGGCCAATAATGCCAGCTCGTTGGTGGCTTCGGCCAAAGTCAGCCCCTCGGTGTACGGCCAGGGATGGGAGCGATTCCGCAAGCGTGGAGCCTCGGCCGGGCGGTTGAACGAGACGAAGCGCACGAACCGCGCCGAAGGGAGTGGCTCGGCCTGGCGAAGCAACGAGGCCAGCGGAAAGCCGGTCCAGGGCACGGCCATCGCCCAGGCTTCGACACAGCGATGCCGATAGTTCCGTTCTTCGAGCGGAAAAGCGTGCAACAGGTCGTCGAGGTCATACGTTCGCGGCTTGGCTACGAGGCCGCCTACTTCCAGCGTCCACGGCACCGGTTGGAAGGGCCCCACGACGCGCCAGACCTGCTTGGAGCTGCTGAACTCGTAGAAATTGCAGTAGCGGGCGGCGTCCGCTTCGGCGGTGAAAGGTCGATCCAATTCGTGGAACCGCGGATTGCCGGCCGCGGGATACAGCTCCGCGGCAGGCGTGAAGATCCGGCCGCTGGCCAGCACTTCTTCCTCCGAGCCGCGGTCCATCAGCCACCAAAGTCCCGCCCCCGCTCCGAGAGCGATACTACCCAGGCCCAGCCGCTTCAACCAGCGACGGCGAGACAGGACCACGGCTTCGGGCGTCAGCTCACGTTCAGGAAGATTCCAGAGAGAGGACATGGCAACGCCCCCGGTACAGTTTGGTTCGCGTGTGTTGAATTGTACCTCTGCCGTGAGCCACTCGCCAGACTTGCGCCCAGGTGGCCATGCGTCAAGAGCGTGAAAAGCTGGACAAGAACCTGTTGACATCCTTCCACCGTACACGCGATCATCAAAGGCCGGATGGACCGGGGTGCGTGCTCGAAGAAATGTTCGCGTAGCCAGCAGCATGACGAAGAGGGTGGTCGAGCAACGGCTGTTTTCGAAAGGAGCCGGCGATGAAGCCCGTCTTGCGATGCCCAGGGCCTGCTCGCCTCTCGCGGCGTGAGCTGCTGCAAGTCGGTACCATCGGCATGTTGGGACTGACTCTGCCCCGCGTGCTCCGTGCCGAATCCCGGCTGTCCCAAGCCGGCCTGGCACACACGGCCGATTCCTGCATCTTGGTGTTCCTCAACGGCGGCCCCAGCCATCTCGACATGTGGGACATGAAGCCCTCGGCACCCGTGGAAATCCGCGGCGAGTTCCAACCGATTGCCAGCTCGGTGCCCGGCGTGCAGATCTCCGAACACCTGCCGCGGCTGGCCAAGCAGATGCATCAGTGTGCACTTATCCGCTCGGTCCACCATAGCGTCAACAATGCCCACGCGGCGGCGGTCTACGTCGGACTCACCGGGCACGACCGCGGTGACGCCACCGTCGCCGTCGGCGCCAGCCCCGAGGATTATCCCGCCATCGGCTCCGTCGTTGCACTGTGCCGGCCACCGCGGACTGCCGTCGTGCCGTACGTGTCGATGCCATACATCACTGCGGAGGGCCGTGGCGGTCCCCCGCAGCCGGGGTTCTTTGGCGGCCTACTCAGCCGGACCCGCGATCCCCTGTTCGTGCTCCGCGATCCCAATGCCCCCGACTTCGCTATGGCGGAGCTGTCCCTGACAGCCGACGTGAGCCCGGATCGGCTCGACGCGCGCAAGCGCCTGGTCGACCGCCTGGATCACCATCACAACCGGTCGCCCAGCAGTCGCCGACTCCAGGAGATGGAAGGCTTCCAGGCGAAGGCTTTCGACCTGCTCACTTCGCCGGCGACCCAGAAGGCCTTTCAACTGGACCGTGAGCCGCTGCCGGTCCGTGAGGCCTATGGCCGCAACATTTATGGCCAGAGTGTGCTCTTGGCCCGCCGACTGATCGAGGCCGGCACCCGCGTCGCATGCATCTCGTGGGCGCCCGATGCCAATGCCACCTGGGATACCCACGCTGGCAACTTCACCAAGCTCAAGACCACGCTGCTGCCGCAGCTCGACGCGGCCGTCTCCAGCCTGCTCACCGATCTGCACGACCGCGGTCTACTGGAACGAACGCTAGTGGCGGTGATGGGTGAGTTTGGCCGAACGCCCAAGATCAACGCCGCCGCCGGACGGGACCACTGGAACTTCTGCTACAGCCTGATGCTAGCCGGCGGCGGCATCAAGAGGGGCATGGTGTACGGCTCCAGTGACAAGATCGGCGGCCGGCCCAGTAGTTGCCCCGTGACGCCCGCGGACATCGTCGCAACGATTTACCACTGCCTGGGCATCCCCACCGACCTGGAGCTGCCGGACCGTCTCGGCCGGCCGTTCCACCTGGTGCCGTGGGGAAATCCCATTCAGGAGTTGTTGGGTTGAACAGGGCACCGCTTCGATGCCGGTCGGTCGCTGGTGTGGTCCTGTGCCCGGTGCAAGCGCGGCCGGCCTACTGCTCATCGCGAAACCCGCAAGATCTTGGTGGCAGGAACGAGTAGAATGCATCAGAAAGGGAGGGAAGTAGCATGACGAGGGAAACTCCCATCCCGGCACCGGCCAGCTTTGCAAGCGAACCTGCACCGCCGAGCGAAATCCCCCGGGAATGGCTGGAAGAATTCGAAGCGGCCGCGCGCCGTCCCCTGGAAACGCGGTGGCGCTATGCTTTCATTCACACGTATAAGCCGGTCCTGGACGATGCTGCTTATCGCGCCTTTGACTCGATGGCAGACTACCGGCGCTGGTGTGAAGAGAATCTCCCCACGTGGTTGGGCTATGGGCGCGTTTGAATATCGTCAGGCGCTCGAGATCCGCGATGCTTGCCAACGACATAGCGTTCGCTATCTCTTCATCGGCAAATCGGGAGCGGTCCTGCTCGGATTTCCGGACACCACGCAAGACGCAGACTTGTTTGTCGAGCGTTCGCCTGCCAATGGACTGGCTCTGGTCCAGGCACTCCGGGAATTGGGCTTCGTACTGACCGCCGATCAAGCCCAGGATATCGAACGGGGCAAGGACTTCGTTCAGCTGAAAAACGGTCCGTTCGACCTGGATTTGATCTTTGCCCCGGATGGCATTGAGCGCTTTGAGGACGCCTGGCAGCGACATGTGGAAGTCGAAGGCTTTCCGGTCTGTCACCCGGACGATATCATCGCCAGCAAGGCAGCTACTAATCGAGTTAAGGATCGGGAATCACTGCCGCGCCTTCGGGCCTTTCGGGAGTATTGGCTGCGACACCGTTGAGACTACCTCATGG
>JBGQLF010001224.1:0-3775 GCA_041499985.1 Gemmataceae bacterium | reverse complement strand
TGCTTCGATAACAGCGGGCTGACCTCAATATAGATGGGGTTCCGGTCGGTTTCGGCCGTCCCCTGGCCTGACGTGATCATCCCTGTGCCTCCTGCCCCGGTTCCGGATTCCCACCTCGGCTGCCTCACGATGCATGGCGGAGGAGGGAAGGGGGTTGCAGCGGAGGCGCTAGCGCCCGGGCCCGCTGGGCCACGCCATCCAGGGCCGCGGCCAGGTGAGGCCAGACGCGCTCGGCACTGGCATACTCCGTAATCTGTTCGCGGCCTCGTCGAGCCAGCACCTGGTACTGCGCCTGCTCTTGCTTGGCCAGGGCATAGCTGGCGCGCAACTGGTCATGCAGCGCCTGCCAGACCAGGCGATGCCAGGTCGTCGTACAGCGCTTGTCGGGATCGTGCGGCCAGCACGCCGGTTCGGGATGGGAAGAGACGATGAAGCCGACCTCATTACTAAAATAATCCGCCATGGCCGTATGCACGGGCGCGATACCGGGCCGGCCGGCCGCCAGGAAGCTTTGCAGCGGCAAACATGCGCCCTCCGCTCGGGCGGTGTTGAGATAGTAAGTACTGGCCCGCGCCAGCTCCACCATCTGCGCCTCCGACAGATACGCGCTCACGAACGCCAGCTTGCAGCGGTGGCGCAATCCCAGCGCCTGATAGTATTGGACCACGGTGTTGACCGCGGCCGCCGCCAGCTCGGGACAGACCACCAGCTTGACCACGAGCGTGGCATCCTCCTGGTCGCCCAGGGCGTAGAGGTAGGCGCTGAGCAAATCCTGCCAGTTCTTGCGGGGATCGAACGGGTTGAAAATCGTGCTATACACCACGCCGGAGAGCGCGAGCGTGGGACTGGCCGGATAGGGGATGTGCGCTTCCTGATTGCGTGCCTGGCGCGCGGAAACCACGGCGCGCACGGCCAAGGTCAGATACTTGTCCACCCAGCGCGGCACCCGTGGTTTGACATAGACCTTGTACGCTTTCCGAGCGCCCGCTTTCAGACTCAATCGCTGCGGATTGGCCGGCACCCAGGGATTCGGCACGGGCGCTGGCGGCGCTTCCGGTTGCGGAAACACGTAGGCGGGACAATCCAGGACGAGGCGCTGACCCGGCTCCCAGTCCGGTACAGCGAAGTAATCGGCTGCAATCGGCACGGGCACGACGTGGATCGGAGTCGCCACACCCGCGCGCACAAACGCTTCCCGGGTGGACGTGCTGGCCGTCAAGATCAGGTCCAGTCGTCCGGCGATGCGCACCCAGTTATTACGCGGATTATTGCCTAGGTTGGTATTCGGAATATCCGGAAACTCCCAGAACGGAAAAGAGACATTGGGAGCGCGGGCCGTCAGGTACATCAAGTGTAAGGGCGTGAAGCTCAGGTGCACCGGCTCGAGGTTTTGTTGGCGGGCCCGCCACAGGGCGTAGTCGAGCCGGCTCTCGGGCCGCGTCACTTCCTGGGTGCGTCCCCAGCGTGCCAGGAGCGGAGCGAAGGCACGCTGCACGAAGTGGTAGCTATAGGCCTCCCGGCCAATCCGCTGGAGCGCCTCCGCTTCGGGGAAGACGGAACTCACGATCAGCGCCCGACCTGAGGGGGGCTGCGTGTTTGGGGCTGAATGCTGAGACATCCGTGATCTCTTGAGTTGAGCCGCGCGCCTCCGGCAAGCGCGGCCGGGTGCCACAGCCGTGGCACACCGGGGACATTGGTTCCCTGATACATGCACCTGATGAAGGTGTCCGGTTCCCCGTAGCAGCAAGCGTCCCGCTTGCTGACTCTCTTCGGGCGGACAAGCGGGACGCTTGTCGCCACGGAACCGCCAACGCCACCGGGCACAGTTAGGAGAACCAAGATTCGGTTCTAAAACTCTGAGTGCGGCACGACGCGCGTTTAAGAAACTGTTTCAAAAAGGTGTCTGGAACTCTAAAATCACAGTTCCAGACACCTTTTTGAAACAGTTTCTAAGCGGCCTTGCGTTCCATGATTCCCGGTCTCGACTGGCGAAGGGTGGCCAAGTCTTCATCGACCATGAGAGTCACCAGCCGTTCAAAGCTCAGGTCCGGCTTCCACCCCAGACACCGCCACGCCTTGGTCGGATCGGCCAACAACAGATCGACCTCGGCGGGCCGGTAGAATTGCGGATCCACCACCACATGCTTCCGCCAATCCAGTCCGACATGATCGAAAGCGATGCGCACAAATTCCTCGACGCTGTGCGTCTGTCCCGTACCAATGACGTAATCGTCCGCTTGATCCTGCTGGAGCATCAGCCACATGGCCCGAACATAGTCGCCGGCGAACCCCCAATCGCGCTTGGCTTGCAAGTTGCCCAGCCGCAGCTCGGTCGCCTGGCCGAGCTTGATGCGGGTCACGGCGTGTGTGATCTTGCGGGTCACGAATTCCAGGCCGCGCCGGGGTGATTCGTGGTTAAAGAGGATACCGGAACAAGCGAACAGGCCATAGCTTTCGCGGTAGTTGACGGTGATGTAATGGCCATAGACCTTGGCCACCCCGTACGGACTGCGCGGATGGAACGGCGTGGTTTCGCTTTGCGGGGTTTCGCGGACTTTGCCGAACATCTCGCTGCTGCTGGCCTGGTAGAACCGCGCCTGCGGACAGATCTGGCGCAAGGCGTCGAGCACCCGCGTGACACCGACGGCCGTGAACTCCGCCGTCAGAACCGGTTTTTGCCAGCTGGTCGGCACAAAGGACATGGCCGCCAGGTTATAGACTTCATCGGGCCGGACCTGCTCCAGGATCGAGGCGATCGACGTCTGATCGAGCAAGTCGCCCTGGATGAGCTGAAGGCGCGAGCAGAACGAGTCGAGGCGCTGGAAGTTCTCCGTGCTGGCCCGGCGGACCATGCCGCAAACCCGGTAGCCCTTCTCGAGCAGGAATTCCGCCAGATAGCTGCCGTCCTGCCCGGTAATCCCGGTGATCAAAGCGGTTTTCGTGGCCATGACTGTCCTCGGGTCTCCGCGGAAGAGCGCGCCTCCGCCCGGTTAGGCGGTCTCTCTGCGAGATGGATTCCTACCGCAACGCCAGGGGGGCTCGGCAACGGTGCGCACAGCCGTGCGAGGCCCAGGCCGCTCAAAGCTGGGAAGCAAAGGTGCCAGGCCGCCGAGGGTATAGCAGATTCGCGGAGGGAGGGTCAAGGCAGGTTGCTTGTGGGTGAAGAATGGCCAATTGCAATTTGCCATTCGCAATTCTCCAGCACTGCGCAAGTTCGCTCTCCTTGCTCGTTTCATCCAGATAGCGTATACCAGAAACACCGTCTCTGCGGTCGGTGCCATGCGTGGGAAGCGGGAAGGCTGGCGTTTTGGGGGATTTCCGCTGGCAGTAACAAGCCCCTGCGACTTACAATTTGTGACGTCAACCTAAACTGGGCGCCCCGAGGCAGGGCCACTCAGTTCCTTTCCTTAACGGGGAGTCTGGACCATGACCTGTGTCCGCCGGATCAGGGCTGTAGGTGCCGTTCTGGCCCTGGCAGCCGTGCTCACGAATGCTCATGTCTGGGGAGAGCCCTCCGACAAATCCCGCGATCAGTTCCGCGCCAGCACCGGCCAGTTCACACCGGAAAAGACGGACCGCTCGCTGGCGGAAGAGCTGGCCCATTCCAAGTTTGCCCAGGGCGGGGCGATCACGTACCAAACAACCGGGGGCGACACCCTGTTCGCTCTGCAAGTGCAGCCCAAGCTGACGGCAGGCACGGCCCGCCCGCGCGACCTCTTGCTCCTGGTCGATACCTCGGCCAGCCAGGTCAAGGGCCCGTTGAGCGCGGCCAGCA
>JBGQLF010001223.1:0-3777 GCA_041499985.1 Gemmataceae bacterium | reverse complement strand
GCCGGCCGCGACCACTGGGGCTTCTGCCAGTCGGTCCTGCTGGCTGGCGCTGGGATCCACGGCGGGCAGGTCTACGGCAGCTCCGACCGAACCGCTGCCTACGCCGCCGAGTTGCCGGTCACCCCCGACGATCTGGCCGCGACCGTGTTTCAAACCCTTGGCATCCGCCTCGACCACGAGCTGATCGACGCGCAGGGCCGGCCGCTGCCCCTGTGTACCGGCAAACCGGTCGACGGGCTCTTTTCCTGAGCGGCAGCCCGCTGATCTGAGAGCTGGCCGCCGCTCAGCGCGTGTAAGACCGCGGACATCGCCTCGTTACCCTACAATTATCGCGAATTAGTACTGCGCTTGACCTGTGCCCAAGTTACAATCGACCCTTGGATATGCCGGCGCTGGGGCCGGCGGCCGACGTCCAAGCCCCGTGGGGATCCGTTACTCATCCCAGACCGGAGGATACTCGCATGCGTACCTTTCTCCAATACCGCCGGTCCGCGTTCACGCTGATCGAGCTGCTCGTCGTCATCGCCATCATTGCGGTGCTCATCGGCCTGCTCTTGCCGGCCGTGCAAAAGATCCGCGAGGCCGCCAACCGCATGAGCTGCACCAACAACCTCAAGCAGCTCGGCCTGGCGGTCCACAACTTCCATGACGTCCGGGGCGGCTTTCCGCCCGCCCGCCTCAACGACGGGTTGAGCTGGGCGGTCTACCTCCTGCCGTACATCGAGCAGGACAACCTGCACAAGCGGTTTGACTACTACAAACCCTGGCCCGACCAGCAGAGCGCCGCGGACTACGCCGCGGGCACACTCCAGGTGCCCATGAAAACTTACACCTGCCCTAGCCGCCGCTCGCCCATGCTGAGCATCGCGGGCGATGCGGGGGGTGGCATCAGCTATTGGGTAGGCTACCTGGACCCATCCTCGCCAGATTTCCTTAAGGGTTATGGGAACGGATTCAAGAGTCCGGGGAGTCGCTTTGGACCCTGTTCGGACTACGCCGGGTGCGGGGCCAGTGACGGGAACTACAATGTGAGTCAAGGCCCAGCGGACCCCATTGTGGCCCTTACCTCCCCTGGGAATCCTTTGGGAAATGGGGCGATGCCGACCTTGTGGAGAAACCAGGACCCCTGGCCTGTCAAGGTCTCCTCGATCACGGACGGCACGAGCAACACGCTTCTGATCGGCGAAAAGCACATTCAGACTGCCAACCTTGGCAAAGCGGACCAAGCAAGTTATGACGGTTGCATTTTCAACGGCGACGATGGTCGGAATGTTGCTCGGATCGCCGGCCCAGGCTTCCCCCTGGCCATCTCCCCGACGGACAACAGCACCAATGCCCCCTGGATGTTCGGCAGCTGGCACCCGGGGGTCGTCCAGTTCGTCTTCTGTGACGGCAGCGTCCATGCGCTGAGCACTTCCATTGACGCGACCAACCTGGGGATCTTGGCCAACCGGCGGGATGGATTGGTGTATAGCGGGCCAGCCTTCTGACGCCAGACTGTGCTGCTTTCCAAACCCTGCCTGGCGGCCCCCCTCTACGCTCTCCCCCGCGGGAGGAGAGGGTAGAGAGGGGCCGCGGGAGAAGCGCGGTGGCTCTTTTGGAGTGCGAGGAGTTTATGCGAGCTGTGGCAGGTCTTCATGCGCTTTCGCGATGCGGCAGTCGCCGCCAGTTGCTAGCGTACCGAGCTCTTGTCGTCATCGGGTTGGTGTGCTGTGCGGGCTGCGGCGGGTCGAACACCTACCCGGTGCGGGGCAAACTGGTCTGGCCCGACGGAAGCCCGATTACGGAGTTGGCAGGTGGCTCGGTCCAGTTTGAATCGGAGAAGCTAACGCCCAATGTCAGTGCGCGCGGCGAGATCCAAGAGGATGGGACCTTCCGCCTCGGCACGAACAAGCCCGACGACGGCGCCCCGGCAGGGGAGTATAAGGTGCTCGTGATGCAGCCGCTGAATGAAGCGAGTGACCATCCGCAGCCGAAAGCGAAGATTGTGCATGAGCGCTTTGCGAATTTCAACACGTCCGGCCTGCGCGCTACCGTGGAGCCTAAGTCGAACGATATCACGCTCAAGCTCGAGCGGGCTCCTGCCCGGAAGAGCAAAGGGTAAGACTCGGTCGCACATCGCGGTACCGCAGAGTTTATTCCATCCTCTATGTCCTGAGAAAGTCAGGAAAATGGCGCTGGGGGAGTCGGGTGGAATCAATCGGCGGGTCGCCAAAGCAAGCTGAGACGAGAACGGAAAGCCGGCCTGGGTTCTAGCCGTTAGGAGACACGATGCAGGACAGGATGAACTCGCGGTTGCGGCCGGTGGCCTGGTTGTTCTTGCTCGCACTGAGTGCCCTGCCCGGTTGCGGGGCAGACGAACTGAACTCGCCGACCGCGGTCCGACTGCGCGGGCTGGCCAACCTGTACCTCGACTGCGCGGTCCCCAAGAACGGCAAAGGGCCCACCAGCGAACAGGAATTCAAGAAGCATGTGCGCAGCCTCCCTGATTTCATCAGCAAGGAGAACGGCGTGGACCCCAAGTCCATCGATGCCTCCTTCGTCTCCGAGCGGGACCAGGAGCCGATTGTTATCCGCTATGGGCTCACGATCAAGCAGATCAGCGGCACTTCGGCTCCGTTGATCGCGCACGAGAAAACTGGCAAAAACGGGAAGCGCCTGGTCGCCTTCGCCAACGGCAAGGTGGCGCTGGTTGATGAGGCCCAACTCCAGAATCTGATGTCGGACAAGCCGTAACTGCTGCCGCCCTGGGCACGCAGCTAACTCCCTACTTCTTCATGCACAAGGAGTTCGTTATGCCTCGCAGGTTCCTCTCCCGGCAGTCAGGTTTTACCCTGATTGAGCTACTGGTCGTCATTGCTATCATCGCCGTCCTGATCGGCTTGCTCCTGCCTGCGGTCCAAAAGGTGCGCGAGGCGGCCAATCGCATGAGCTGCCAGAACAACCTCAAACAGATCGGCCTCGCGGTCCATACCTTCCAGGACACCTATGGCTGCTTCCCGACCAATGGCGGTACCCAGAACAGTCTCATCCGGATCAACGGCGTCCCGGCCGTTGGGAAGTCCACGCCCTGGCAAGGGGCCGGCGTTCTGTTCCAGATCCTGCCGTTCCTCGAACAGAATAGCCTCTACCTGGCGGATAACACCACGATCCAGGCGACCCCCATCAAGGTCTACTTTTGCCCGTCCCGGCGAGGGCCGACGACCCGGCTCGGCGCGGGCGGTCAGACGCTCGCACTGAACGACTATGCCATGCCCATGTGGGGGCCGGGTGGCTCCGCAGGGGGTGGAGGCTCGTCAGGCTGCTGGGGCTGGTGGAGCGATGCCACGGGGGACAACATCAACCAAGACATCTACCACGCCTGCATTTTTGTCCGCGGTGGCAAAGGCAATGACGCCTACCCCCCCGGTCAGCTGGCCGCCGTCACGGACGGCCTGTCGAACACGCTCATGGTGACGGAGAAATACATCGACACCTCCCGGTACAGCCCGCCGCAGACGAACCTGGATCCGGCCGAGGCAGGGGCGTCGCCGAACTCCGGGTTCACGGATGCGGGCTACTGGGGCGGCTACACCTGGGGGACCCTGCGCTGCTCGAGGGGCGGGCCGTTTCAGGACTCGTATCCTCCCCGCCAAGCCGGGTGGCAGATGTTCGGCTCGGCTCACCCCAATGGCATCAACGCCGTGTTTGGCGACGGCTCGGTCAAGGCGATCAGCTATTCCATCCCGAACGCGATCTTCCAGCTGCTCTGTCGGAAGGACGACGGCCTGGTGGTCG
>JBGQLF010001222.1:0-3777 GCA_041499985.1 Gemmataceae bacterium | reverse complement strand
GTTGTACTCGGCGATGTGCACCTGCACCTGAGCCTCCGGCACCCCGACCTGGTGTGCCACGCGCGGGGCAATCTCATCCAGTGTCAGCCCTTCCACGCGAAGCCGGCCCGAAGCGCCCAGATCGATGCAGCCATCGGGACCGATCGGCGCCCGGCAGCTCGTCTCGGATCGGCCTTCAACCATCACTTCCAGCAGGTCCGGACAGCCAACGGTGTAAGCGGCGGCGCCGCCTTCGTCCCGCGTGGCCAAACCTCTCTCGACCAGGAGGGCCTGGTCCAGACAGAGTCGGCCCGGGGCACACCCCGCCGGCAGCGCAAGCACCAGCGCCAGGAGGAGCCTCATTCGCCTTCGGCTTGACCAGCTTGCGCCAGTCCCCATAGATTTCCTGGTAGGTTGTAGTTCCAGAGCCGTACCCTTGTGCATTATCATCGGCTACGGAGGGCGCTTGGCTTGCGACGGAGAGCGGTATGCCGAGGTAAGATAAGAACATGACGCAGGATCCTGGCTTGATTGTGAGCGTCTCGGGAATTCGGGGGATTCTCGGCAAAGGGCTAACCCCCGAAGCTGCGCTGGCCTTTGCGGCCGCCCTGGGAACGTATGTGCAGAGTGGCTCCGTGGTGCTCAGCCGTGATGGCCGGCCTAGCGGAGTCCTGCTGCGACATGCGGTGCTGGCTGGGCTGCTTAGCGCTGGCTGCGATGTGCACGACCTCGGTGTCGCGCCGACTCCTACCTTTGGGTTGGCAGTGCGCCGCCTCCAGGCAGCGGGCGGCGTGCAGATTACCGCCAGCCACAACCCCGCCGAATGGAATGGCCTCAAGCTCTTTGGTCCGGAGGGCATGGTGTTGACCGCCGCGGAAGGCCAGCACATCAAGAGTCTGTTCGATGCCCAGACCTTTCGCCGCGTCGCCTGGAACGAGCTCGGCACCGTCACCGAGCGCCGGCACGCGGAAGACTGGCACCGGGATCGCGTGCTGGAATTGGTCGATGTGCCGCGCATCCGAGCTGGCCGGCTTCGCGCCTTTCTCGATGCCAACGGTGGCGCGGGTGGTCCACTGGGGCGGCGACTGCTCGAGGCCTTTCAGTGTCAGCCGATCTGTCACGGTTGCGACGCCGACGGCTTCTTCCTGCATGAGCCGGAGCCGGTGGCCGAGAACCTGCGCGCGATTTGTCCGCTGGTGGCCGAGCACGGTGCCGACATCGGTTTGGTTCTCGATCCGGACGCTGATCGGCTGGCCCTGATCGACGAGACCGGTCGCTACATCGGCGAAGAGCTGACCCTGGCCCTGGCGGTGCTGTTTCGCCTGCGCCACCAGCGCGGGCCGGTGGTCATCAACATGTCCACATCGCGCGTCGTCGAGGATATCGCCCGGCAGTTCGGCTGTCCCTGCGAGCGTTCGGCGGTGGGCGAGGCCAACGTGGTCGAGAAAATGCGCCAACTCGGAGCCGTGATCGGCGGTGAAGGCAACGGCGGCGTCATCGATCCGCGCGTCGGCTATGTGCGCGATCCGTTCATCGGCATGGGATTGATCCTGAACCTGATGGCCGAGACCGGCCGCACACTGAGCGAACTGGTCGCGGAATTGCCGGCGTACACGATCGTCAAGGACAAGTACACGGTGGAGCGCGAGCGGCTGCCGGCGCTGTTCACAGCTCTGGAAGCGCGCTGGCCCAGCGTGACGGTGAACCGGCTGGATGGCCTCCGCCTGGACTGGGCGGATCGCTGGGTGCACGTGCGGCCGAGCAATACAGAGCCGATTGTGCGCGTCATTGCGGAGGCGCCGCGGGCAGAGGAGGCGGTGGGGTTGTGTGGGGAAGTGGGACAGCTGCTCCAACGGTAAACGGCGAGTGGGCCGATTTATTGCCAGGGATTCAATTCGTAACAAGCGTCTGCCAGGGGCAAGCCAGCTGCCTGCAAATTGCGGATCGCTCGAACGATATCACGCGGCGTGAGATTACGCCGCGGATCATTGTCTCGCCGCACGATCAAGATGCCGGGATGATGTCCTTGTGCCTCCTTGATGAGATTCTGTAAGTTTCTAAAGTCGCGATAGTTCCGGGAGAGGCAGACGCGGTTGTCACGAATGGTATGAGTCAGATGCACGGCGTCATCCTGCCCAGCCATGCCGACGTCGGCGGGGAGGACCACGTCGTGCCCAGCCTTCCGTAGGAACCCGGCGAGAAGCGTATTGGCGAGATCGTCGTCCAAGTACAATCTCATAAGTTGCGCAACCGAGCCATTTCCTGGGCGGTCAGCAATTTGGGCTGGCCTTTGTAGTTCGGATCCTTCATACCGGATGCTTCCAGCAGAGCTTCTTCGGCCGCATGGTCGCGTTGAATTTCCTGGGGATTGGACTCACAGTAAGCGATCGCTTCTCGAACCGCCTCGAGCGGCAAGCTGAACTCCGCAGCCACCTGTTCGGGCGTCATCGGCTCCGAGCCATCCACGGTCATGCCGTAGACCACTTCGGCACGGATGCGGGTCCCCTTGATAAACAGTTGCTTATAGGCCGATTTGGGGTTCGGAGCCAGGTAAACCCAGTTGGTCGGTGTCGGTGTGCTCATACCAACTAGCTTAGAAACTTTCCGGTACTCTCTCAATTCCAAAATAGGTGGACAGTCTGCTTGCTGGGTCCTTGAAAAATGGCCCTGCTCGCGGAACTTCCCAGGACGACCGGGGTTCCATTGCCCAGGGCTGCCCACCCGCTGTGCGGACTGGTGACAACCGGCGTTGGGGCCAATCAGGAGATCCGAACATGCGCGTCGTTTGCCGAGGATTGCGATTTGCTGTCTTAGCCCTGCTGGTGGTGACGCTGGCAGTTCCGCTCCACCGTCGAGCCGGAGCGGCCGACGAAAACAGCAAGGCCGAAAAAATCGACGTCGCTGCCCTCGCCCAGCACATCGATCAGGCGATCCAGCAGCGCCTCCAGGCTGAAAAGGTGAAGCCTTCGCCGCGGGCCGGCGATGCCGAGTTCCTGCGCCGCGTCTACCTCGACATTACCGGCGTCATTCCCTCCGCCGACAAGGCCGCCGCCTTTCTCGACAGCAAGGATCCCAATAAGCGGGCCAAGCTGATCGATGAGCTGTTGGCCAGCCCGCAGTATGGCCGGCGTATGGCCGACATCTGGCAAGCTCTGCTGCTGCCGCGCACCTCCGACAATCGCCGCTTGCAAACCGAGCCGCTGGTCCGCTGGCTGGAAGATGGCTTCAAGAACAACAAGCCCTGGAATCAGTTCGCCTCCGACCTGCTCACCGCCTCCGGTCCGCAGGACAAGAACGGCGCCGTCACCTTCTTCCTGGCCAACCCAACCGCCGACAAGGTGAACGATACCGTCTGCCGGCTGTTCCTCGGTGTGCAGCTTCAATGTGCCCAGTGCCACAATCATCCGTTCACGGCCTGGAAACAAACCGAGTACTGGGGCATGGCCGCCTTCTTCACCAAGGTCAGGACAGACAATCCCACGCGCGCCGCCCGACAAGGCACGACTCCCGGCGTTACGGAAGAAGGCAAGGGCCGGCCCGGGCCCCTTAACAAGCTGCCGGAGTCGGCCAAGATCGTGCCCGCCAAGTTCTTCCAGGGCGAGCAACCGCAACTGAACAACGGTGCTCCTTATCGGCCCGTGCTCGCCGAGTGGATGACCGCTCCGCAGAATCCGTTCTTCGCTCGGGCGCTGGTCAATCGGATGTGGGCCCACTTCTTCGGCCGGGGCTTGGTTAATCCGGTCGACGATATGCACGAGGGCAACCCCGCGTCGCATCCGGAACTCCTCCAACTGTTGG
>JBGQLF010001221.1:0-3780 GCA_041499985.1 Gemmataceae bacterium | reverse complement strand
GCCGATCCATCGCGCCATTGTCTGGCAAGATCGCCGCACCGCCGACATGTGCGAGGCGTTACGCGCCGCCGGTCATGAAACCATCGTCACGGCGAAAACCGGCCTCCTCCTCGACCCGTATTTCTCGGCAACCAAGATCCGCTGGCTCCTCGAACGCGATGCACAACTCCGCAACCGTGCCGAATCCGGACAATTGGCCTGGGGCACGGTCGATAGCTTCCTGATCGCCCGATTGACGGGCGGCCGGGTACACGCCACGGATGTGACCAACGCCTCACGTACCCTTCTGCTCAACCTGCACGATACCACCTGGGATGATGAGCTGTGCCGCTATTTCGGCGTGCCGCGGGCGGTGCTGGCGGAGGTCCGGCCCAGTGCCGCCGCTTACGGCACGACGTCCGGCCTTGGCTTTCTGCCCGATGGACTGCCGATCACCGGCGTGGCGGGCGATCAGCAGGCGGCCCTGTTCGGCCAGCGGGGTTTCACCACGGGGGAGGCGAAATGTACCTACGGCACCGGTGCGTTCTTCCTGCTCCACACGGGTAATCGGCCCGTGCTTTCGCGCCATCGACTGCTCACGACTGTGGCCGCCACGCTCGATGCCCAACCGCTCTATGCCCTGGAAGGCAGCGTATTCATCGCCGGGGCAGCCGTGCAATGGTTGCGTGATGGACTCAAGTTGTTTGCGTCGGCGCCGGACGTCGAAGCGCTGGCAGCCCGTGCCGATGGGGAACAATCGGTCCTCTTTGTGCCGGCCCTGGTAGGGCTTGGAGCTCCGCATTGGGTGCCGGAAGCTCGTGGCGTGCTCTTCGGCTTGACGCGCGGCACAACCGGAGCGGAGCTAGCGCGGGCCGCACTCGAAGGCGTGGCCTTTCAAGTGGCCGACCTCATCGACGCGGCCGAGGCCGATCTCGGACAGCGCCTGCACGCGTTGCGCGTCGATGGCGGCATGGCGCGGAACGCCTGGTTTTTGCAGTGTCAGGCCGATCTCCTCGGTCTGCCGATCCTGCAAGCCGCCCAGAGCGAGTCGACGGCCCTGGGAGCGGCCCTCCTGGCAGGTCTGCGTGTTGGAGTCTGGCCAGACCTCGACAGCTTGCGCCGTCTTCCGCAAGAGGGATCCCGCCTGGAGCCGCGCTGGCCCGAAGAGATGCGCCGCCGAAGGCTGGCCGAGTGGCGCAAGGCGGTGCAAGCGGTGATCGCCTTTTATTCTCCTGGTTGAGAGGCTGCATGCTGCCCCACGAAGTTCTCCGCCAGATCCGACGCCTCCAGCTGCGGGCTCGCCGTGCCGTCGAAGATTTGCTGGGTGGCGAATATCACAGTGTCTTCAAGGGCACCGGTATTGCCTTCGAGGAGGTGCGCGAATATCAGCCCGGGGATGACGTGCGCGCCATCGACTGGAATGTCACGGCGCGCATGGGCCATCCGTTTGTCAAACGCTTTATCGAGGAGCGGGAACTGACCGTCCTGCTGGTGCTGGATTATAGTGCCAGCCATCAGTTTGGCACGCAGCTCCAGCAGAAGCGCGAGGTGGTGGCCGAGCTGGCGGCCGTGCTCGCCTTCAGCGCCATCAGCAACAACGACAAGGTTGGCCTGATTGCGTTCTCCGATCGGGTGGAGCGCTTTGTGCCGCCCCGTAAAGGGACCCGGCATGTTCTTCGGCTGATTCGCGATGTGCTCTTCTTTCAACCGAGCCATCGCGGTACCTCCCTGCGGGAAGCGCTGGATTACCTCAACCGCATCCTGCATCGGCGGGCCATCGTCTTCTTGCTGAGCGATTTCCTCGATCAGGGATATGAGGCGACGTTGAAGCGCACCGGGCGCCGGCACGACTTAATCGCGATCCGGATCAGCGATGTCCGCGAGGAACAACTGCCGGCCGTCGGACTGCTGGAAGTCGAAGACGCTGAGACCGGAGAACGATTGCTTGTCGACACCAGCAGCCGGCGCGTGCGCGGAGCTTATGCCCAGGCCGCCCAGCAGCGCCGCCTGGCTCTCCAGCAGCTGACCCGCTCGGCCGGCATCGATCTGATCGAGGTGGATACCGATGGCAGTCATCTCGATGCGCTGATTCGTTTCTTCCGGTTGCGCGAACGGCGTTTGAGACGCACATGAGCAGAGCGAAGGCGCTGGCTGGCATTGTCCTCTACCTGGCTGGAGTGCTCTCGGCTCTGCACGCCGCGGAGTATGAGCAGAAGCAAGGCTTGGCCGTCTTGCGCCTCCAAGCAGACAAAGTGGACGCTGGACAGGTAGAACTCTCGCTCTCGAGCCAACTCGTCCTGACACTGAGTGTTGAGGGTCGTGTGCCTTTGCAAGTCGGCGAAAATGAGGACGCCGTGCCGCAGGAGCAGATCAAGGCGCTCCTGGCATCAGGCGCCTGGAGGAAGTGCCAGGCCCTGGGCAACCCAACCACGACGGACCTGGGCAAAGGTCGCGCACGTTGGCAGCAGGTGTTTCGGCTCGACCCTCAGCGCGACGGACAGTTCGAGTTGCGGCCGGCTCCCCTGTCGTATACCGAGGGCCCCGAGCGGCAGTCGGTCCAGGTGAAGTGGACACCGGTACCCGTTCGGGTGACGACGGAGATCCTCACCACCGATTTGAGTGAGCTGCGCGACATCACTCCGATCGAGGAGATCCCTCCCGGCAGGTCCTGGCGGCAGTCGGCGCTCTGGCTCGGGTTGGCGCTTGCCCTCGGGGGACTGGTCCTCGGCGGTGGGAACCTGCTCTGGCGCCGGTTGCGTCGCACCCCTTCTGTGTCCCCCGATCGTTGGGCCCTTGGGGAGCTGGAACAGATTGAAGCATTGGCACTGCCACGCACCGCAGAGGTAGAGCGCTACCACACGCTTCTTTCCGATGTCCTTCGTAGGTATCTCGAGCTCCGTTTCGGGCTGCACGCTCCGCAGCAGACCACGTCTGAATTCCTGGCCGCCATGGCGCGAGCCTCCCCCTTGTCGCCCGCACAACAGGCTCTTTTACAAGAATTCCTCCAGCGTTGCGATCTGGCCAAGTTCGCCCAGGCCCAGCCATCGGCCGAAGAGTGTGGGGCGGTGGCCACGATGGCGCGCACATTCGTGGAACAGACCGCCGCTCCCTTGGCAAACCCGAAGTCGCCGCCGCTCCCTGTCCCGGACGGGCAAGGACGCGCGCCGGCGGATTAGCGCGCATTTCTCACCACGCGGCGTTCCGATGCCCCAGCCACGGCTGGAGCGGGATAAAGATCTTCACGAGAAGCAGTTCTTGGCACGCAGCTTGCATTAACTGACTCTCAGGTGCGTCTTCGATCCAACTGGAACTCTGGAGAAGTCAGAGAGGAAGGACGATTATGGCGACTCAAGAGAAGCGCGACGAACGAATCGGGCAGCCAGGAAGTCAACAGCCAGCCCCCACGCAAGAGCCGAACAGGAATCAGGAACCCAAAGGCGATCGGCCAGCAGACCAGGAAGCGGCCCGGGAGAAGGAACGCGAGGCGTACCGCCACGGCGGCATTCCGCTCGGCAGCGACCCCCGCGAGTAGCCGCCGGCCGCGGGAGCCGGGTGTTCCCGTGGGATAGATGGTCCATGGATTCGCCTTGCGCGACAGGCACCGCCGTTTACGCCGCCGGTGCCTGTCGCTTTCTGAATGCCTATGTATTTCTTCTACGCCTTGACAGCCCTCTGGTACGACCGCCAGCGCTACCTACCGGGGGTCCTGGCCGTGACCTTCAGCGCCCTGCTCATGGCCATCCAGTGGGGCATGCTGCTGGGGATGTTCACCTTCGCCTCGCTCGCCATCGATCGCGCGCG
>JBGQLF010001220.1:0-3781 GCA_041499985.1 Gemmataceae bacterium | reverse complement strand
GCAAACTTGCCGCCACAATCCTGTTACCTGCCTTTGAACCATGCCAGGATTCGAACCTGGACAAAGGGAACCAAAATCCCTTCGGAACTCGCCGCAACCCATTCGACCGCAATACTTCCAGCCGAGAGGCCGTCCTGCTTGCGCCCGACATCGAAAAGTACGTCCCGAACGACAGGCCAGCCAGCGCCCCCTCCGACCCCGACCTGGCCCGCGTCCTGGCCACCTGGCCGACGCTTTCGGCGCCGATCCGCCGGGCGATCCTGGCGCTGGTGGAGACAGCGGAGAGAGGCGGTTGAAGCGCCCATGTCATGATCCTTGACACGCCCACCTCGGACTTGCCATACTGCCGGGCATGGCAACCGTGATCCTGACGACCGACGCGAAAGAGCAGCTGGACCGGTTGCCAAAAGTCCCCCATGCGCGCGTGCTCGCGCTCTTGGAACGGCTGGAGCACTGGCCGCAAGTCAGCGGTGTCAAGCGCCTGTCCGGCCAGCTGGCCGGCTGCCGGCTGGTGCCGGCTGCGCACGGGAGATTACCGGGTGCGGTTCCAGGTCGAGGGCGAGAACGTGGTCGTGGACAAGATCGGCCACCGGAGAGAGTTCTATGAAGACTGAGACCCAAAGCGGCACATCCCCGCGCTACCGGATGATGAACGGCAAGCGCATGGTGTTGCTGGAAGAGGGAGAATACGAACGCCTGCGCGCGAAGGCCGACGAATGGGAGCCGCTCTTGCCGGAGCCGGATGCAAACGGCAACTACCCGGCCGTGGGCTACGCCCGCGCCTCCCTGGCCCGCAAGATCATCCATCACCGGCGCCGGCTCGGCCTGTCGCAAGCCGAGCTGGCCCGCCGGGCCGGCATCCGCCCCGAAACCTTGAACCGCCTCGAACACGCCAAGCACACCCCCACCGTCGCCACGGTCGAGAAGATCGAGCAGGCGCTGCGGCAGGCAGAGCACAAGGGATAGAAGAACACCTTCGGGACGGCGCCCCAAGCGGCCGCGCGGGGCGCCAAACGGAGCGGGACCGCGGACACCTGCTCCAGGGTGAGCCGAGTCCCGAGCCGGTCCGCTCAAGAGTGAGACACCATGATTGCTACTCCCCCCAACGCGCCAGTTGTTGCTCCCCCCCTCGCGAAGGGCCCGACCGCTGGCACCGTTGGCCTCGTCGTATTTCGGGGTGATGCCCCTACCCCCCCCCTCGCGAAGGTCCCGAGCTACGAAGAGTTGGGATTGAAGTGTGTCGGCGGCTCCGGCTCGGTTCCCGCCACGTCTGGCAACGGCATCCCGGGCACCGGGTTGGGATTGAAGTGTGTCGGCGGCTCCGGCTCGGTTGCCCCGCTCCTTGCGGGGGGTCCGATCTACGAACACCTTGATGCCGTTCCTCAAGCAGTGCTCGACATAATCCAGCACTTCGGCGACTTGATGATTCGCTGGTGCGACCGGCTAGAGCGGAAAGTGGATGCCCTGCGAAGCGCGAATGAGCGGGAACGCCCGCTGAGCGAGACGGGCAGCGTCCGCGGCAGTACTTCGGCCGGGCTGGCTGCACCACAAACACCCGGAGTACTGCCGCAACTCCTGTCCGCGGCTGACCTGGCCCGTTGCTTGGGACAGCCCCCCGACCGCGTCGAAACGTTTCTGCGCCGCGTCCGTACCAAATGCCTTGACTGCTACATAGAAGTCGAGAGCCCGCGCAAGGGCGAGCCCCGCTATCTATACCGCACCAAAGACGTTTGGCCGCTCCTAAAAGGGCACTACCTAAGTGGCGGAAAATGACGGAAGACTGACGGACGTAGCACGTTGCAGTTGCAATTCTGCCCGTAATTTTCGCGGTTTTTCATCCGTCCGTGACGGACGACTGACGATTCACAGCCAGCGCTGACCGGCCACTCTAGGCTGGCAGCATGGACCGCGACACCCTGCCGCTACGACTGAGTGACTTGCCGCTGTGGCGCCTGCTGGTAGCCCTGGACGACGCCGAGCGTGCCGCTGGGCCAGGCTCCCCGACCGTGCGCGTCCTGGCCCGCGCTGTCCAGGAGCGCCTGCGTCAGGAGCCCCCTGGCCACCGAGAGGAGACAGCCCATGTCCAGTGATACGCCACGGCTCTCCGCCTCCGAGGCCTCGTCCACCGACCGTGCCCCGGCCGTAGCGCCCCTGCTGCTGACCGCCAAGCAAGCTGCGGCCGCGTGCGGAGTAGCGCCGGCGACTTGGTGGCGCTGGCACGCCGCGGGCCGCTGCCCGGCCCCGGTCGGGATCGGCCCCGGCGTGGTGCGCTGGCGGCAGGCCGAGTTGGCCGCCTGGACGGAGGCCGGCTGCCCGGATCGGCGGGCCTGGGAGTCGCTGCGGGCGAGCAACAACGGCAAGAAGTAACGTGCGGCAAAATGCCGACCGCCGGTCAGAGACGACCGGCGGGGCAGCTGTTTTGGCACCGACAGCACGGCATTCAAGGTACTAATTATGCTAGCCCATTCTTCGGCTGCACGGAAGAACCCATCCAGGCGGATCCCACCGCAAGCGCTCCCGCTACGCCGAGAATTTTCTACTCAAATTATCGCAAATAGTAGCGTTCCAAGGCACAGGGCGACAGCGTGTCGCCCACGCTATCATCCTGTATGGAGACACAAACATGCCAAATCGCAAAAGTATTCTACCCGAGTCCCAAGCAGAGGACAACAGCCCTCCGCCATCCGCTAATGGCGCCGGTAGTAGTTGCGAGCCGGTGGCCGCACCCGAAGCAGAACCTACGGCAACCGATCCTTACGACCCGGCGACCTTGCGTCTTTCACAAGACTTCAGCGCTTCCTTTAGTGTGAAGAAATCGCTCCTCTCTGTCCCGGTTCGCAAGCCCGATAAGAGCTGGTTCGTGCGCGTCCACCCCGACGAGGCTTACCGACTCCAGACGGCGGTTATCGAGCTGAAGGAGGACCGCGAGACGTACCTTGTAGCCCCAGCCCTCTGGCCTGAATTGACGACGGAGGCGACCTTCTCCCCCCGCGTCCTATTCACGACTATCAACAGCCAGAGTGTGCTGTTTCTTTGGCCGATCCGATTGCCCGGTCCCGATGCCAGAAAAGACGAGTGGAATCGGACCGCCCTGGAAGCCGCGAGTCGCGCCGTGAAGGGCTGGGTTCGCCTCACCGCGAATATGTCGCTTGGTGCCTACGACGTGCTGGAGGCAAACGGCCAATTGGCCGAACCCGAGTGGCCGAATAGCTCATTCCGGGAAGTGCTGCGCATCGCCTTCCAAGATCGCTACATTATCCACCGCGACCATCCCGTTCTTCGCCGCCTGCGTGGACGTGTAAGCGATGAACGCTCTTACCGCCTATCGTCAGATTTGGGTCGTGGATTTCGAGTTCACGGCCCTGCCTGGCGAGCGGCCGATACCGCTGTGCGTCGTGGCCCGTGAGTTACGGACGGGCCGGCTGGTGAGGACGTGGTTGCACGATACCTCACTGGTCGGACCGCCATATCCCACCTGGCCGGATGCGCTGTTTGTCGCCTACTATGCCAGCGCGGAGCTGGGTTGCCATCTGGCCCTCGACTGGCCAATGCCAATTCGCATCCTTGACCTCTTTGCGGAATTTCGGTGTCGCACAACCGGACTGTCCGTGCCCTGCGGAAATAGTCTGCTGGGCGCACTGGCCTACTTCGGGTTGGACGGCCTGGCCGCTGCGGAAAAGGGCGGCATGCGGCAATTGGCAATGCGGGGCGGGCCCTATTCGGCCGGCGAGCAAGAGGCCCTGCTTGACTACTGCCAATCGGACGTGGACGCCCTGGCGCG
>JBGQLF010001219.1:0-3781 GCA_041499985.1 Gemmataceae bacterium | reverse complement strand
GGAATTATCCTCCCGTGCTCAAAGCCTGCCGGTTGCATTTCGCTCAAACCGTGATTTGGGTGAAAGAGCATCCGGTGCTGACCCGCAAATGTTACATGGGCAATCACGAGTGGTGCTTTTTTGGATGGAAAGAAGGCGCCGCCCACCAATTCTTTGGGCCCAACAACGCCGTCGACGTCTGGTCCGTGAAAAAGATCAATCCACAGAGCATGGTCCACTTGACCGAAAAACCGGTCGAGCTGGCCGAGCGGGCTTTGCAGCACGGGTCCCGGCCTGGGGAAAACATCCTCGACTTGTTCGGCGGCAGCGGCTCAACTCTCATCGCGGCGGAGCGAACCGGCCGCAAGGCCTTCCTCATGGAGCTCGACCCGCTGTATGCGGACGTTATTGTCCAGCGCTGGGAGAACTTTACCGGCCAAAAAGCGGAACGCCACGCAACCGTAGCGTGAGGTAAACATGACCAACCCCAACAAAGCCATCCAGGACCAGCGCACCACCGAGGTCATGCAGCTCCTGCTGCAAGGCGCTGAGTTCAATGAGATCCGTCAGTACGCCGCTAACAAGGGTTGGGAGCTGACGGATCGCCAGGTACGCCGGCACATCAACGCCGCCTACAAGCGCACCACCGACATACTTGGGCAAAAGCAGGAAGAGCTGCTCGCCCGCCATCTTTTGCAACGGCGCGGCCTGTATGCACGCTGCCTCAAGGCCGAGGACCATCGGACGGCCCTTCAAGTCCTGCACGACGAAGCTCAACTGCTCGGCATTTACCCGGCCCGCAAGATCGCCCCAACTACGCCAGATGGCAAGGACCCCTATGAACCCGCTCCCGGACTTGCTGCGCTCGTTCCTGAACTCCAGCAGGCATTGGAACGTCTCGGATGTGGCCCTGGCGAGGAAGATCCTGGGCCTTATGAATCCCGCGGCCCTGATGGGGCAGGTCCGCAACGACCAGGCCCTCGTGATGGACTTGGCGGGTTTGCCTCCGGATCCCTGGCAGAAGAGGTTGCTCCGCTCCCAATCGCCCCGGAGCTTACTCCTCTGCTGCCGCCAGTCGGGCAAGAGCACGGTGACGGCGGCCCTGGCGCTGCGCGTGGCCCTCCTTGAGCCGCCGGCCCTCGTCCTCATGCTCTCCCCCACCCAGCGACAGTCGGGCGAGCTGTTCCGCAAGTTTCGCTTCTTCAACAATTCTTTGGGTCGCCCAGTCCCCGCCGTCCAGGAGTCGGCGTTGACCATGGAGTTGGCCAACGGCTCGCGCATTGTCGCCCTGCCCGGCGACGAGAAGAACATCCGCTGTTATTCCGGCGTGTCGCTGCTCATCGTGGATGAGGCCGCGAGGGTTGATGACGCCCTGTACTACGCCGTCCGTCCGATGTTGGCGGTCAGCCGGGGCCGGATGGTGTGCCTATCGACGCCGTTTGGCAAGCAGGGGTTTTTCTTTGAGGCGTGGACCGGATCCGATACCTGGAACCGCTACCGCATCATTGTGGACGAGTGCCCGCGGATCACGCCAGACTTCCTGGCCGAGGAACGGCGTGCGCTCGGGCCACGCTGGTTCGCCCAGGAGTACATGTGCAGCTTCGAGGACACGGTAGATGCCGTTTTCGCGAATGAAGACATCATGGCGGCGTTGAGCGAGGACGTTGCACCCCTGTTCTTGGATTAAGACCGTGCACTACTACATCGGCCTGGACTTGGGCCAGGCAAGCGAATTCACTGCCTGGGCGGTGATCGAGAGGCCGAGGACGGAAGATCCGGTGTACGCCTTACGGCATCTCCAGCGATTTGCGCTGGGGACGCCTTTTACACAGATCGTTCAGGAAGTAGCTCACCTGGTCGGTAAGCTCGCCACGGACCAGGACTATCCGACGCTCGTGATAGACCAGACCGGGGTTGGCCGACCGGTGCTTGACTTGTTTCGCCGTGTCTCGATGAAGGCGAATATCAATCCGGCCTGCATCACTGCAGGGCAGCAGGCCACCACCGCGGAAGATGGAACGCGGTGGGTGCCCAAGATCGAGCTGGTGAGTTGCTTGCAGGTCTTGCTGCAAGCCCGTCGCTTGCGGGTGGCGAAAGGGCTGCCCGAGGCCCAAGTGTTGGCCCGCGAGCTACAGACTTTTCGGATGAAGGTGACGTTGGCAAGCAACGAAATCGGAGCGTGGCGGGAAAACCAGCATGACGACTTGGTCTTTGCCGTCGCTCTGGCCTGCTGGACGGCCGAACGTGAGCCGCCCTGGGGTCCCAATCCGATATCTGGGGGTGGCGAGAGCTTGATGGCAAAGATGCCTGCCGACGTATGCCTCAGCGAGGACTGGCCGAGGGCTTGGTGAAATGCATACGCCTGATTATTTTTTGGGGTTGGACCTTGGCCAGGCAGCTGATTGGTCGGCGCTCGCGGTCCTGGAGCGCGCCGAGATGCCTCCTCCCAAGGACGGCACGGCTCCACGGAAACACGCCTGGCAGTTTGGCTGCCGGGGCCTCAAACGCTGGCCCTTGGGCACCGCGTATCCGGTCATCGTGGACGACGTCGCTGCGCTGGTGGAAAAGCCGCCTCTGCGCTACGCCCACCTGGTGATCGACGGCACGGGCGTGGGCCGACCCGTCGTCGATATGTTCGTCAAAGCAATGCTGCCTGTGAAACTCGAGCCCGTCCTGATTACTGCGGGCAGCGCGCAAAGCTACCAAGACGGCTATCACCATGTCGCCAAGATCATTCTCATCTCGACCGTGCTGGTCCAATTGCAGGAGCGGCGGCTGCGCTTCGCCCAGGCGCTGCCCGAGACGGCCACGCTTATCAAGGAGCTGCAAAACTACCGCGTCAAAATCACGCCTGCGGCCAACGAAGTGTTCGATGCCAGGGACGGTGCCCACGACGATTTATTGCTGGCCTTGGCTCTAGCCTGCTGGCAAGGAGAACAAAGCCCGTTGTTGGTGTCCGAGGAGCCGTTGGTGCTGGTTCCGGGGCGGCAAGATTCGTTCTCCGGATATTCAGCGGCGTGGTAGGGCTTGGCTTATTTCCAGACGAGTGCAAGCACCTTCAACGGGGGCCGATTTAACCGGCTCGCCGAGTTGGGCAAACCTCGTTCCTGGCCCCGGAATAGGCCAACGAAACGCCCACGGCGGCCCGTGGTGCGTTCCGATTCCCCAGGCGGCGTCTTCTCCCAGATCCGGCGCCGAACGTCACCCTCAAGATGCGGCAAAAGGCGGTATACCTTCGTCATACGGCCGCCTAGGACACCCATGATAACGCCAAGAATGACCCCCAAAATGGCGGTTTCCAGGCCATGTCACACCTTTTTTACCTATTCGGAACACAAAGCCAAACCTAGTAGAATCTTGCGTCAAATCTCTGCGCGTAAAAACCCTAATTTTGACCGCGTTTGACCACTTTTCGGCGTGCAGCGGTCCCTATCGCGCTCCCGAGAGAGCGGCAGCGGAAAACTCCTGGCGGGAGTTAACACCAGAGAGGTTGAGGCCACAGCAAGGAATTGGGAGAACCACGAAGCGGCTCTGGGCTTCTGTCGGTGTCGACGAATAGTGAACCAGTCGTGTTCGCCAGGTACGATGTCGTGCTCGGCGGCAACGCATTGCGCTACTCCCATCGCGCCACGCCGGGCTTGTGCCTTGCAGGGTTACGTCACAATTTCGGCGGTACGGCGGGCCATCGCAAACCGGCGGCTGCCGGTGCAGCGCACGCGTATCCCTTAGGCTGAGTTTCTTTGCCGCGGTTGCTATTTTTCGGTGTGTCTCTGAGCGTAGGTGGCTCATCCCATTGTCCTGC
>JBGQLF010001218.1:0-3786 GCA_041499985.1 Gemmataceae bacterium | reverse complement strand
ACGTCCTCGCCCAGAAGCCGGGCGATGGTGGCGAACTCCTTGGGCCGTGCGGGCAGATTGAAGCGCATGACGTAGGGCAACAGCAAGCCGTTGCCGGCGCCGTGTGAACAATGCGTCGCCCCACCCACGGGATACTCCAGTGCATGGACCGCGGCGACTCCAACATTGGAAAACGCCATGCCCGCCAGCGTGGCTCCGAGCGCCATGCCCTCGCGCGCGGCCAGGTCGTCTCCCTGTGCGACCGCTCGGCGCAGGTTGGCTCCGATCAGGCGGATGGCCTTCTCCGCCAGGCAGTCGGCCAGCGGATGCCGGCCCTGGTAGACCGTCCGCTCTCCCACAGGCAAGGGAAAAGTCTCATTATCCACGGCAGTATACGCTTCAATGGCGTGCGTCAAGGCGTCGATACCGCTGTCCGCGGTCACCTTCGGCGGGCAGGACAGAGTCAGGATCGGATCGACGATCGCTACCCGTGGCCGCAGGTAGTTGCTCAGGATGCCCACCTTGAGCTTGCTGTCGGAATCGGTGAGAACCGCGGCCGCCGAGACTTCCGAGCCGGTGCCCGCCGAAGTCGGCACGCACAGCAGCGGCAGGATGGGACCGGGAACCTTGTCCTCGCCCACATAATCACGGGGACTCCCGCCGTGGCTCAGTACTGTCGCGGTGATCTTGGCCAGGTCCATGTTACTGCCACCACCGAGTCCCAGGATCGCATCCGGCTGAAACGGCCTTGCCTGGGCAATGCAAGCTTCTGCCGCCCGGAAGGAAGGCTCGGGCTCGCCGCCCGTAAAGACCTCAACGGTGGCCCGCGCCTTGAGCAACGGGCCGCGCACCTGGTCGACAACGCCCGCTTTCTGGAGCATCAGGTCCGTGGCGACGAGAATGCGCTGGATCCCCAGTCGACCAATGATGTCACTGATCTGACGAATACCATGTTGTCCGAACAGCAATTGCCCTGCCGAATGAAAAGTCCATGTTTCCCGCATTGCAGCACTCCGGTGAGAAAGGGGCCGATGGGATACCGTTATCTCGCGCCGGCTCGTTGGCCAAACGGAGCGGTATCTGTCCTGCTCTTCCCGGTTCACCTCCCGTTGGAGGCTCCCAGGCACTCTAAGGGAAAACGCGTGGGAATGAAAGAGACGGAAGGGTGGATACGGGAGGATCCGAGAGTATTCCGCCAGGCAGAATTACTTTGCCTCACGCCCAATCCGTTCCGCCGAACCGGGAATGAGGGCTGCCGGAACAGACCTTAGAGATGAACGGCACGCTGATTCACCGCCAGAGCCGCCTCGTGCAGCGCTTCGGACAGCGTCGGGTGGGCATGGCAGGTGCGGGTGATATCCTCGGCACTGCCGTCATATTCCATGGCCAGGACCGCTTCCGCGATCAGCTCGGAAGCCCGCGGTCCCAGGATGTGGACGCCGAGCAGACGATCGGTCTTGGCGTCGGCGAGAACCTTGACCAAGCCTTCCGCTTCATCCAGGCAACGAGCACGCCCATTGGCGCTGAACGGGAACTTGCCCACGCGATACGCGCGTCCCGATTCCTTGACCTGCTCCTCCGTCAGACCCACGCTGGCCACCTCTGGAAACGTGTAGATCACGCTGGGGATGGTCTCATAGTGGACGCGCGTTTTTTTGCCATTTAGACGATCCGCGAAGGCAATCCCCTCTTCCTCTGCCTTGTGGGCCAGCATCGGCCCGGAGATCAGATCACCCAAGGCGTAAATCCCCGGTACGTTCGTCTGAAAGTTCTCGTCGACGACGACGCGCCCCGTGCGTTCCTCCAGGACAACACCGGCCTCCTCCAGACCGAGTCCGGCCGTAACGGGACGGCGCCCAACAGCGACGAGCACCTTGTCTCCCTGGAACAACCGGCTCTCACCCTTGGTCTGGGCATTGACAAGCACCTGCCCACCCTGGACCGAAGCGCCGAGGACGCGCGTATCCAGGTGAAACGTCAAGCCTTGCTTGGCCAGCGTCTTGTGCAACAGCGCGGCAATCTCGCGGTCACTCTGCGCCAAAAGGCGGGGCAGGAACTCGACCACGGTTACTTTGGCTCCCAGCCGCGCCCAGACCGAACCCAACTCCAGGCCGATGTAGCCGCCGCCGACCACGATCAAGTGCGTCGGCACTTTGTCGAATGCAAGGCTCTCCGTCGAGCTGACCACCGTCGTGCCGTTGAAGGGCAGGGCCGGCAGAGCTGCGGCTTCGCTTCCGGTCGCCAGGAGAATAGCCTTCGCTTCCAGGGCCGTGCTGGCGCCCGCTGGATTCTTCAGCGTTACCTTGCCGGCTCCTGCAAGTCGGGCACTTCCTTGCATGAAGCCGATCTTGTGCTTCTTGAACAGGAACGCGATGCCCTCGGTCAGTCCCTGCACCACTTGATCTTTGCGCCGCATCAGCGCGGGGAGATCGAGCTTGACCTCGCCAACCTGGATTCCGTGCCGATCGAAACGTGTCCGGGCCAGGGCGAACAGTTCGCTCGAGTCCAACAGCGCCTTGCTGGGGATGCAGCCGACGTTGAGGCACGTGCCGCCGAGCGTGGCCCGCTTGTCTAGACAGACCACGCGCATCCCCAACTGGGCCGCACGGATGGCCGCCACGTAGCCGCCGGGACCGCCGCCGATCACGATCAAATCGAAACGCTCCGCCATCGGTAGTTCCTTCGCTCAGATTTCCAGCAACAGTCGCTCAGGATTCTCGATGCACTCCTTGACGCGGACGAGAAAGAGCACCGCTTCCCGGCCATCAATCAGGCGGTGGTCATAGGACAGGGCCAGGTACATCATCGGCCGAATGACCACTTGATCCTGGATGGCGACGGGCCGCTTCTGAATGGTATGCATGCCGAGAATGCCGCTTTGCGGGGGATTGAGGATCGGAGTGGACAAGAGCGAGCCGAAGACGCCGCCATTGGTGATCGTGAAGGTTCCCCCCTGCAAGTCGTCCACGGCAATTTTGCCGTCGCGCGCTTTCTGGGCCAACATGGCGATGGTCTTCTCGATCTCCGCAAAGCTCAATCGGTCCGCATGGCGCAGGACCGGTACCATCAGGCCCTTCTCTGTGCTGACCGCGACACCGATGTGATGGTCCTGGTGAAAGACAATGTCCGTGCCATCGAGGCGCGCGTTCAGCAGCGGGTAGCGCCGCAGTCCTTCGACGCAGGCCTTCACGAAGAAGGACATGAAGCCGAGGGAAACCTCGTGTTTTTCCCGAAACGCCTCTTTGTACTGCTTGCGCAGTGCCAGGACCGCGGACAGGTCGACTTCGTTGAAGGTGGTCAGAATGGCGGCGGTCTGCTGGGCAGCCACGAGGCGCTCAGCGATGCGCTGGCGGATGCTGCTCATGCGCTGGCGGGTTTCGCGCGGAGACGTGGGGGCCTCCGCCGGCTTCTCCTCGGGGCGGACGGGAGCAGGCTCCGCAGCGCCAGGATCCGCAGCGGCAGGCTCTGCGGGAGGCGTGCCAGGTGCAGCTTGGACCGGCGTCGATCCGAGAACCGGCCTTGCCGGATGGCGGCGGAGTTCCTCCAGGTGCCCAAGCACGTCTTCCTTGGTGATTCGTCCCCCTGGACCGGTTCCGGGAATCCGGTGGACGTCCAAACCTTCGTCCTCGGCCAGCTGGCGAGCAGCGGGGGACAGGCGCACCTCCTTCGTGCCTTCCTCGGGAGTTGGCGGCGGCGGGGCGGCCGGTGCCGGAGGAGAATCCTTCTCCGGCAGCGGCTTGGCAGGTTTGGCCTCGGCAGTCGGTTTGGAGGCCTTCGGAGGCTTTGGCTTCTCGCGGGCCGGCTTTT
>JBGQLF010001217.1:0-3788 GCA_041499985.1 Gemmataceae bacterium | reverse complement strand
TTGGAAGAGGTGTGATGAGAACCCAAGGGCGGCTCCCAGAGTGACCGGGTCGACCGGCGAACCTTGGCTATCACGGTCGAGGGGAATGCGGCACATTCGGAGTTGATCTTTGACCGCGACGCTTTGGGCCAGCGGGGTGAAGCGATGAGTCTCGTACTGCGGCTTCGCCAACACCTGGATGATGAAGGTCGATGAGCCGATGCGGAACGAGTCACCTTCCTGAACCTCACAAGTCGGGTCGCTCACTGTCAGGAAGACTGTCCGGCCGCTGACCTTGAGTACCGAGCACGGCAGGCCGACCAGGTTTTCCAGCCAGAACTGGCCGTGGACAAAGAAGAGCTTCGCGTGGTGCCTGGCGACATCCTTGCCGGTGACGGTGATGAAGCGTTTATCCCCAAGCGGTTCGTTGCCGAAGTGGACGACCGCGCCCGCGATGTGATGGGGACAGGAGGCAGTACCTTTCTCAGGGGCTTCAATCAGCACGATGGGCATTCCCCGACCTCCCCAGGGCGATTAGGCGAGAGCCGTCCTCCCACGATCCTAATTGGTACCACCCATCTATGGGGTGGTCAAGCGTTTTTCTGATTCTTTGTGGCTTGTTTTCTGCCGTAGGATTGAGGATGTGCTAGATTGAAAGGCCGGCTTCTCTTTCGTGCGCTTTCGCCCGAGCGGTCAACGGTGGAAAATCTGCACTTTGACAGAGCGTGATCCTCCTTGCATCTGTCGTTCGCGCTTCGAAGACACCCGAACTCCAGCGGATGTGCGCTCGCTGACCTTCGCAAAGAAGATCCGTGCCGCTGTTCCGGGCAATGTCGTAGACCAGGTCGGCGATCTGCTTGTTTTCGGCTTCGGTCGTTCCCCTCCGGCCGACAAGGCTGTCCAGAAGCCGCTGCACCTCTTCGATCACCGCCGCCTGCCGTTGCTTGACTTCGAGCCGCGCCTCGCTAATTTCTCCCAGCGAAATAGCTGGTTTTCTCTGCTCCCTGGGCGGCGACAAACGGCCTCCTTGACTCGTGGATGTGAGGACACCTTCTGTCCGGTATGCGGCATCTTCGCGCGTTTCCGCAGAATGGTCAAGAATCTTGCTGCCCGTGCCTGCGCCGGCTCCCTGCGCTGACAGCGGTTTATTCTTCCGTCGGGCCTCCTGTTCCATGGTCTTGCTGACCTGGGCTTTTCGTCGCGCGCGTCGCTCGCTCGGATCCTTCGCACTGGACCGATGGCCTGAACCGCCAGCCTGTTCCTGCTGGGCACTGCCGGCTTCCGGTGGTTTGTGTTCTGCCATTGGAGATTCCTTTTTCTCCGCCACACGCTTTCATGCCCCGACGCTCATCGCTATACTATCGGAACCGGTCATGGTGTGCATAGCTGGCTCGCACGGCACGGAAAGCCTGTTTCGATGAAATGGGGTGATCACCGTGGCTTACCCTTCGTCCGCCCTATCCGGCGGTGAGAGCATCGGCGTCCCTTGGCCGCCGCCGATCCCAGGTTTCATCCCGCTGCCCGAGGAAGAAGCTCGTGTCGGCGGTTTCGGCGAGATCTACCCGGTCCTCCAGGAATCCCTAAATCGGGTCGTATGCTTGAAGATCCTAGGGCGGCGCCACCTCAAAAGGGTCGAGCAAGCGATCTCCCTTTCGAGTGAATCGTTCGGCGCAGCCTGCGCTGACCTCGCGCAACAGCAACGTCGCTTCATGGAAGAAGCCGAGATCACGTCCTCACTCTGCTCGCGCTATGTGCCGGCCGTCCATCACCAGAACCAGGCCATCGTAGCGGATGGCGATGCTCAGGGCACAGCCTGGTCGGAACACTGGCCGTATTTTATCATGGAATGGATCGATGGCCCCACCCTAAGCCGGTTCCTTGGATCGGCGAATGGACCCTGGCCTGGACAAAACGGGGCTGCCAGCACGTCGCCACAACGGTTCAATCAACTTTCTGCTACATGGCAAGCTCGCCTGCTGAACATCTTCACCGAAATCGCTCACGCCCTGCGGGATGCACACCAGCAGGGAGTGGCGCATCTCGACGTGACCCCGCGCAACGTCCTGCTAACAGGCACTTGGGAGATCAAGCTCATCGATTGGGGGTTGGCCCGACGGGTCAATATGGATTGCCAAGGATCGGTGAGAGAATCTTCGGGGAGAGGCGGCAGCCCTGACTACATGGCTCCCGAACAGGTGTCGATAGACAAGCAGACTTCAGAGAGGACCGCCCCCGGTTTCCCGGCCGATGTCTACGCCTTGGGCGGCATCGGCTACCTTCTATTGACGGGCGAGCCGCCGCGCAAGAGCGCCGCGGATGACCGGGAGGCAGCGGTGAGCGAGATGCGGGGCCAGGCACAATGTCCTCGCGACCACGCTGTCTTGTGTAAGCGCCTGAACGAGAGCGGAGCGCCGCCGTTCTGGATCGGGCTGATCATGAAGTGCCTTGGGCAAAGCCCCGGAGATCGGTTTCAGGATGCCGGAGAAGTCGCACACGAGATCGAGAAGTACCGGGCAGACCAAGACCGCCGGGAGCGGGATGCGGAGAAGCTGGCTGAAAGGTCTCGCTGGCTGGCCATTGCCGCAGGACTGGTGGTCGTCATCGTGCTCACCGTGGTCGCCGGCTCGTCCATCAGCTTGGTGTTCTGGCGTCGGGCCGAAAACCATCGCCACCAGGAGGGAGTCGCAAGCCGGGCGGCCGAGGAACATTTCCGGACGATCCGTCGGTTGTTGACTGATAACCTTCCCGCCACTCCTGGCTGGGGTCGCGCTCCCTATGACCCCAACGCGCCGGCTGACTCGATGCTGGTGGATGCGGAGCGGTACCTCTCCCGCCGGCTCCAGGAGCGTGGTCCTGAGCCAGAATTGCAAGTGTTCCTAGCCGTGGTGCTGACCCATCTGGGCAGGCGCAAGGGCGAACTTGAGTCGCTGGCTTTGTTCGAGAGGGCCGCGAGCCTGTGGGAACAGATCCCGCCCGAAGCGCTCCGTGACCCGAGCTATCTCATCTCGCGAGCGAGTACTTATTCACAGCTAGGAATCGTCTACGTACACCAACGACGATTCGATCTTGCCGTTCCTGCGCTGGAGACGCGTTGCAGGCAGTGGCTGGAATTGGCCGCAAACCATCCGAATCCGATCTTCCAAGACGGTGTCTTTGAGGCTGCGAAGTGTCTTAGCTGTACCCTCATAGACGCTGGTCGTTCCGCGGAGGAAGCGTTGCGACGGCTTGAGGATCTCGGCCTCCATCCGGCGCTGTTGGGAAGTGACCAAGCACGCGAGCTGCTTTTCGACCTTGTGCGGATTCACCACGGGTGCGCTGCGGCAGAGAGGCATTACAAGGCCAAAGCTACGGCAGCGGGATTAGCAGCTGCCCGGGAAGCCGCGACGATGATAGGCCGCTACTACCGTCAGACGTCGTTCGGCCGGAATGACTGCCTGCATGCAAATTGGCTTTGCGCAGTTGTCAGCAAAAGCCTGCGCGATGGCGGGGCGCCGGAGGAGGCGCTTCGCTTGGCCGAGCTGATCAATCGCCGGTTACAACAACTGGTTCAGGAGACACCGTGGGACCACTTTCTCATCGCGGAGCTAAGCGATTCCTGGACACACATCGGCAAAGCCCATTGGAAGTTGGACCAGGTCGAAGACACCTTGGACGCCTATCGCCACGCCTTGGCGGACCACCGCCGAGCCTATAACCTGGCACCGACTGAGACAGGATATCGCCGGATACTTGATAGGCGTTGCATACAACTGGGGCGTAAACTGTGTGAACTGGGACGCCTGGACGAAGCGGAAGCCTATTTTCGAGAG
>JBGQLF010001216.1:0-3789 GCA_041499985.1 Gemmataceae bacterium | reverse complement strand
CGCTGATCTACACGGAGGGCCGCTGGGAGCAGTTCTGGGCCAAAGTCGATCGCTACGGTTTCCCGATTGCCGTCTAACACGATCCCTTCTGGAGCAGTATTATACATCATTATGCGGTCTTACTCCAAGAAAGCTGCCATGGCAATGAATCTGTTCCCCAAGGTTGACCCTCTGATCGCGATGAACAAGTGTCCCTACTTGAAGCTCTTCTTGGAGGACCTGCTCCGGGTGGCGCAGCTCCTGCAATAGGTTGCAATAAAGAGGAGAAAAACAGGAGATTCCCGCTGGTCGGGGAAGGAGGTCCGGCTAGTCACGGCCCTGAAAAAATGACTACTTCGCAGCCGAGAAGTTCCGCCGAAAACTCTCCGCCATTTCGCGCTGGATGCGCTGCCGCAGCCCCGCATCCATCAGGCTACCGTGGTCCCGGCCGGGGAAGATTTCGACCACGGCATCACTGCCGAGCTGGGCCGCTCGATAGTCCTGGCGTCAATCGCCGGCGCCGCTACCGCCTGACCCCGCTCTCGTTGGCAGCCGGACGGGACAGCGGACTGAGTGTGCGGACGCTCGATGATTGGTTTCAACAGCGCGCCGGGCAACCGCTCTCACCCGCGGGACGGTTGCTGCTGAATGGGTTTCAGGCATCGCCGGTCGCCATGCAGCGGCAACTGGTACTGCACGTCGCCACGCAAGAGATGGCGGACGGATTGATGCAGTGGCCGAGCACGCGGCCCTTGATCCAGGCGCGCCTTGGACCTACCGCGTTGGTCGTGGGCGAGGAGCAGGCGGAAGATCTCATTCAGCAGCTGCGCGCGTTGGGGATCCCGATGGGTGCGTGATCTTGCGCTGGTGCAGGGCCTCGAAGACCCGCCACATCTTCTTTTCATCCACCGGCATTTCGTCCGCCCGCAAGAGGTCGATGTCCAGCCCGATAGGGCTCGTGTTCGGGGCTAGCGGCGTGGCGGTAGCCTCCGTCAGTAGCGACGTTCCCTTGATGTCTGGCTGCCGGATGGTGGGTTGCATGAAGAAGCCCGCCTGCGGTTGCAGCGACTTGGCCGATACTTCCGGCGAGGTCTTGAGGCAGTCCTTCAACTCTATCCCCGGGGCCAGAAAGTCGAGCCGGTTGATTTAACGCACAGCCAAGCGCACTACCTTCCCCGGCCGGGCGAGGGTCGCCGTCCGGGAAATCAACCTCGACTACCGCATCGCCTTCCGCCAAGGCTTCATCGACGAGGGCGTCTTCCCGCCGGCATAATAGGCAACCCTGGTCCACCGCCTCTTCCCGGCAATTATCCCACAGATTGTGGGACAAGTTTTTGAAAGTCGCCCGGGGACCCACGGTTGCTCCAACTTTCTCAGCACATGGGGAGCGGCGGAATCCGATTCCTTATGGGGGATCCTCAAAAATGCATTGTGTCCAGATGTTCAGTCTGTAAGATCGACAATGCGCAGCCCAGCTGCCAACAGCTCTGAAGCAAGGAAGAATCTCTTCGATGGGTAAGCCAAACCGAATCATTGCCCCGGATGACGAACCCGTCCCACCCCGCAGGACGAGGTCCACGCCGCCCCCCGTGAACAGTGCCAGCAAGAAGCGAAAGCTAATCGCCTTCGGCTGGTATGGGGGCAAGTTTTCCCATCTTTCCTGGTTATTGCCGTTGTTGTCCGATTGCCACCACTACTGCGAACCGTTTGCCGGTTCCGCGGCCGTGCTGCTCAACCGGCCGCCTTCCCCCATCGAGACCTACAACGATGTCGACGGCGAAGTCGTCAACTTCTTCCGGGTTCTGCGGTCGGAGAAGGACCGGCTCGTCGAGGCCATCGGTTTGACCCCGTTCTCGCGCGAGGAGTTCGCCCTGGCCTGCGAGCTCGATCCGGGCTTGCCTCCCCTGGAAAGGGCCAGGCGCTTCTACGTGCGCGCGCGCCAGGTGCGGACGGGTTTGGCTCAGAAAGCCAGCCTCGGCCGCTGGGCGAACTGCAAGCTCACGACCCGTGCGGGGATGAGCGGGGTGATCAGTCGGTGGCTTGGTGCCATCGAAGCCTTGCCGGAAATCGCCCACCGCCTGCTGCGGGTGCAAATTGAAAACCGGCCCGCACTCGACCTGATCCAGCTATACGACTCACCTAAGACGCTCTTTTACTGCGACCCGCCCTACGTACACGACACGCGGGGAGACACCAGTGCGTACGGCTACGAGATGACGGACGAAGAACACCGGCATTTGGCCAAGGTCTTAAACGCCGCCAAGGGCAAGGTGGCGATCTCCAACTACCAGTGCGCCTTGATGGACGATCTCTATCCTGCGCCGCGCTGGCGGAAATCCACCAGCCCGCAGCGAACGATCCACTCCACGAAGGGCACACGGACCGAAGTGCTCTGGACCAACTATGACCCGCACAAACAGAAGCCGGACCAACCCTACTTGGAGTTCGAGTAATGTCCTCACCGGCCGAAGTGCTGGAACGGCTCTATGCCCAGGCAAGCCAGAATCCCACGACCGCGGCTGTGCAGGATCCCGCCATCGTGGCGCGCATCGATTACGTGTGCCGGTGTCTGAGCAACCGCGCCGGGGTCCGGCTGCTCAGGCCGGACCTACGACGAGCGCTATCTGACCGCGTTTATCAACGCACACAAGCTCCCTTGCAACTCCACGACGGCCTTCCTTACTCCTGCGCTGCGCAACATCGACCGCCCGCTCGCCGCTGGCGTGGTGATCGTGGGCCGTCCTGCCCGGCTTTACAGCGACACGCTTCGTCTCCTTGAGGACGTGGCGGAAGGGCGGGCGTCCGCCGAGGATGTTTTGACCGACACCCTCCGCATCCTGGTGATGGTGCGCGAGGAGAAGGCGGGGCGCATGGCGACGCTACTAGCCGGGATCGAGCGGAGTAAGGACGCCCTGCCGCTGGCCTCGGAAGCAATCGTCACGCTCATCGAACAACACCTGGCATGCAAGAACGCGAGCCGCTTGCCGGTCCTGGTCGTTGCCGCGGCTTACCAGGCAGCGGCCGACAAGTTGGGCGAACGTGCGCTGCCCTTACAGCCACACAACGCCGCCGACGAGCAGACCGGCGCGCTTGGCGACATTGAGATCTGCCTGGAAAATGACGAGCGAGTGGTAACGATTTACGAGATGAAGATGAAGCGCGTTACCATCGATGATATGGACCGGGCCGTGCACAAGATCGGCACGAAAAGCCCCCGCATCGACAACTACGTGTTCATCACTACGGACGCGATTGACGACCAGGTGCGGGCCTGTGCTCTGGCCATGTACGACAGGACCGGCGGCACCGAGATCGTTGTTTTAGACTGCGTGGGCTTCGTGCGGCATTTCCTCCACCTCTTCCACCGGCGGCGCATCACCTTCCTGGACGCCTACCAGGCCCTGGTGCTCGCCGAGCCGGACAGCTCCGTGCGGCAGCCGTTGAAAGAAGCATTCCTATCGCTACGCCAAGCCGCGGAATCGGACGAGTAACGCGACCAGTGCAGGAGCTAAAGGATACCGGGCAATCCGTCCGTAGTGAGAGCACTCGGTCGAGCCAATTCTCACTCTCCTGCGCGATGGCCCTCACTCATCCCAGTGAGAGTGCATTTTTTGCCGCTAAGAACTGTGACCCACGGGGCGCGTGACCTGCCACAGCAGAATGGCCCAACATTTTGATATCGACATGCAAGCTGGTCTTGAGTAGACTTATGTATAGATGTCCTTCCAGGGTGTAAAGTCCAGCCTGTACCTTTGAACTTTGGGAATCGCCCATGAACCTCGGGATCACGCTCAAGAATTACCGCTGTTT
>JBGQLF010001215.1:0-3792 GCA_041499985.1 Gemmataceae bacterium | reverse complement strand
GGCCAGGGTCGCCATTCCGGCCTTGGTGGAAGCACTCACAGACGAGGCCCCCGGTGTCCGTGGCCGCGCCGCATCTGCTCTGGAGCGTCTTGGCTCCCCGGCGGTTCAAGAGAGTTCGGAACCCTTCAGCCTAACCTTAGGTGATTGCTGGGAAGCTCTGCGCGATCCGAATCCATCCCGGCGAGCCCAGTCCGCGCTGGGACTCGGCCAACTGGGGACAGCCCGGCTACCAGCTTTCAACCACGCGTTGGAAGATCCGGCCCCCCAAGTGCGCCTGGCGGCTGTGGTTGCTCTGCTTCACTTGGGTGCTACCGCAAGCCCCGTGCTTCCACTCGCCTTCCACAACCCCGACGAAGAGGTTCGCGCGTTAGCGACCAAGGCTCTTGAAAACGTCGAACCGCCTCCAATCTCCCTCTTAATCGAGATGCTTCGCGACCGTAGCGACCACGTCCGAACCCAGGCGGCTCGCTCCTTGCGGCGCATCGGTTCCCAGGCGTTGCTTGCCCTCCCAGCCCTCCAGGCGGCCTTACAAGACTCTACGGCACCTGTCCGCATGTTCACTAGCGAAGCGCTTGGGAAGATGGGAGCACCAGCAGCTGCTGCTTACCTGGCCCTGACGGAAGCGTTGGTCGGTGACACGGACCGTGGGGTGCGATCCAGCGCGGGCATGCACTTGCGGAGATCGGCCATCCCCAGGAAAATCATGTAGAAGACGCGCTCCGAAACCTCACCCAGGCGCTGAAGCACTGGGATAGCGACGTGCGGAGAGCAGCCGTTACAGCGCTAGCGAAAATGGGCCCGAGTGCGCACACGGAGGTGCAGGCACTTCTCGAAATGGCACAAGAGATGGACGAGTTTCGCTCGGAGGTTTTCTCGGCTCTCGGTGCTATTGGCGCGGGGGCTGACGCCGCCATCCCGATTCTGATCGCGGCTCTCAAAGATCCCAATGCAGATACTCGGAGCGCGGCCGCTGGGGCGCTCGGCAAGATTGGGAAGGAGAGCCCAACGGTTCTTGTTGCACTGAGGGAGACCTTGCAGGATGTCGAGCCCGAGGCTCGCTTTTGGACTGCGGAAGCTTTGGCGAGAATCAATCCACGGATCGAAGCTCCCGTCGCAGTCCTCGAACAAGCCCTCGTGAGTCCTACGCTGAACGCGGAACTTCGTCACAGGGCCCAGAACGCATTAGCAAGGCTTGGAAGGGCCTCTTCTGAGGGATGCCCATAGCGGCGCTGAAAAGCGGACGGGGACCCGTGTTGACGGGACCCAAGCCGGGATCCCCCGGGGACAATCTTGGAGTCCCCGGGTCCGGGACCGTCTCCTCGGACTCCCCGAGACGTGATCCTTGCGACGCCAGGGTGCTACCCGACCGAGAGGAGCTGCAGCTCCGGGTTGCTCGGAGCTGCGCGCTCCTTGCGTTAGGGCACCGGTCCTCCACCTCTGCTCCGCTTAGGCGACCGCTGGGCACCGCAGAGAATCCTGGGAACCGGTCTCCTCGCGCGAGCTCCATTCCCGTGACGCGTAGCATCGTAGCATTGCCTGCGCCCGGCCTGGCTGCATCCGGAGTCGGAGCCCTGCCCTTCCATCGCCGGCTCGGCCTCCCCTTTGCCGGTCCGGCCATTGGTCAGAGCATGCGCGGATGCCGACGGACACCGCGCTCGCTTTGGTCTGGGGCGCAACTTTCAGACTCTTAGGATAATACACAGATGTTTTTCGGTAAATTGGCCGCGCGCAGCTGCACCACACCCATTTTTGTTCTATAGTTCTCGGTGGAGGTCGGTTTCCCGCGGGTCCTTGCCCCTCCTGCTCGCGGACAGATCTTGCCGCGACCTCCGAATCCCGTCATCACGTCATCGGACCTGGGCGCTCCGCCCCGTCCCGCGGTGCGCGCTCCACCGCAAAGGAGAGCAACCATGCCCATCTGGGAACGGCTGGTGGGAGAAGTGTCCCTGGTTGCAGCGTGCTTGGCCGGCGATCATAACGCGCGGGAGCAACTGGCCGAGGAGTACGATGGCGTCCTGCGCCACTCGATCCAGCGCCGCGTCCGCTCCTGTCCCGATCACTATTACGTGGCCGACGATCTCACGAACAACCTCTGGCAGCGCCTGGCTGCTGAAAACTATGAGCCCCTGCGGAGCTTTGACCCAGCCCAAGGCACGTTGGCCGGCTTCCTCCAGGTGCTTGGACAGCGCGCGGTCAGCAGTTATTTTCGGCGGCGGCGCCGGCGGCGGAAGGGGGGCAAGGAGGAGGTCTGCCTGGCCCACCCCGAGCAGGCGATTCGCAGCGACCTCGAGCTGGCCCTAGGGCTTCAGCGCGCCGAGTTCCTGGCCACCCTCACTTCGCAGGAACGCCGGTTTCTGGACGAGTACGTGTTGCGCCCCGCGAGCGAGCGCCCGACCGGACGCTACTGCCCCAGTCAGATCTGTAAGCTTCGGCAGCGCCTGCTCCAGAAGATGCAGCTCTTCCTGCGTGCGGCTGAAGCCAACTGAACGCTGTGCCGCAGCCAAACCTTGTCACCACCAATCCGAGCCAAAGGAGAGGAACCATGGCCGAACCGATCATCGCCCCAGCTAGTCCGCTGCCCACGATTTCCCTGTGCCTGATTGTCCGCGACGTGGAGACTACCCTGCCCGCCTGTCTGCGTTCCGCCGCCGACCTGGTCTCCGAGATCATCGTTGTGGATACCGGCTCGACCGACCGCACCAAGGAAGTCGCCGCCGACTTCGGTGCTCGCGTCTACGACTTCGCCTGGGTGGATGACTTCGCCGCCGCTCGCAACGAGAGCCTGCGCCAGGCCAGCGGGGACTGGATCCTCTGGCTCGACGCCGACGACCGCGTCGACGACGCCAACCGCCAGCGACTGCGTACCCTCCTGGCCAATCTCCACGACGATGCCGCTGCTTATGTCCTGAAGGTGCGTTCCCGCTCCGGCGGCTCGGCGACCGACGTGGAGCAAGTGCGGCTGTTTCGCCGCCATCCGGAGCTGCGTTGGCAATACCGGGTCCACGAACAGATCCTGCCCGCGATCCGGCAACGCGGCGGTGAGGTCTCGTGGACCGACATCGTTATCGAGCACACGGGGTACGAAGATGCGGCTCTCAGCCGGGAGAAACTGACGCGCAATCTCCGCCTCCTTCAGCTGGAAGACACCGAACATCCCGACGATCCCTTCACGCTGTTCAACCTCGGCTGGACCCTTCAGGAGCTGGGTCAAACGGCGGAGTCGTTGCCGCTGCTGCGGCGCAGCCTGGAACGCTCGCCGCCCGAGGCGTCGATTGCGCGCAAGCTTTATGTGCTCTTGGCCCAAGGTTGCCGCCAGCTCGGCGATGTGGCCGCTGCCTAGACCGCTTGCCGTGCCGGCCGGGCCCGCTTTCCCGATGATGCCGAGTTGCTCTTTCTGCAAGGGCACTTGCTGCACGAACGCGGCGATCTGCGTGGGGCCGAGGCCTGCTGGCGGCAGTTGCTCGAGACCACGTCCACGCCCCATTTCGCCAGTCGCGCTGCCGGCCTGCGGGGCTACAGAGCCTGGCATCAGTTGGCGCTGCTGGCTCGCCAACAGGGCCGAGTTCCCGAAGCCGAGGCCCAGTGGCAGCAGGTTCTGGCGGAGCAGCTGCACTACGGACCAGCCTGGCAAGGGTTGGCCGAGTTGTATCTGTCGCAGCAGCGCTGGCCGGAGTTGGACCAGGCGGCCGAGCAGCTTGACCGGGCAGGCGAACCCGTGGCCGCCGCGGTCGTACGGGCTCAGGGTCAGTTGGCCCGCCGGGAGTTTGCCCCGGCCCGCCAAACATTGGAAGC
>JBGQLF010001214.1:0-3798 GCA_041499985.1 Gemmataceae bacterium | reverse complement strand
GGTTCGTTTGGGCGAACCAAGAACGGCGTCTGCGTGCTGAGGCCGTGGCTAGTGAAAACGAAGCGAAAGCGCAGCGTGAGATCGCGCAGAAAAACTATGAGCGAGCCGACGTGCGCTTTCTGGACGCCCGCGCTGCCGTGGATGAAATGCTGACCCGCGTGGGGCAAGAACGCCTGGCGAATGAGCCGCGCATGGAGAAGGTGAGGCGCGATCTGCTCGAGAAGGCCCTGCTGTTTTATCAACGCTTCGTGGATGAAAAGAGTCGCGATCCAGGTGTCCGCTGGGAAACGGTGCGGGCCTTTCAGCGTGTCGGCGATATCGAGGAGATGCTCGGGGAGCACACCAAAGCAGAGAACGCGTACCGCTCCGGGGTAGCCATCCTGGAGGGCCTGATCACCGAGCAACCGCGGCGGCCCGAGTACCGCAAAACGCTGGCCACGACGCAAACTGATCTGGCCGTGGTGCTCCAAGCGGCGGGCCGGCGTGAGGATGCAGTGAAGGCGTACCGGGATGCCCTGGCTAGCCGTACTCAGCTCGTGCAGGATTTTCCCGACCAACCCGATTTCAGCAGTGATCTGGCTATGACCTATACCAACCAGGGAATTCTCCTTCAGCAGAGCAATCAGCTCGCCCCGGCCGAACAGGCCTACCAGCAAGCCGTGCAGCTCTTCGTCAAGCTAGTCGACGGATTCGGCGACCAGGCAGACTACCAACTGAAGTTGGCGCTCACTTATACCAACCTGGGCAGCCTCCTCCAACTCCAGCAGCGCCCTGGCGAGGCGAAAGTGGTCTATCAGCGCGCCTTGGAGATTCAGCAGCGCCTGGCGAGCCAGCATGAAGGCGTGCCCTCCTATCGTAAGGAGCTTGGGCAGACGGATCTCAATATTGGCGCGCTTCACCACCTGGAAGGCCAGCGCGAGGAGGCTGAGAAGTCTTACCGCAAGGCCGTCGAAGTGTTCACGGACCTCGCAGCCAAGTTCCCGAGCGGGCCGGATTATCGCTACTTGCTTGCTGAGAGCCACAACAACTTGGGCCTGCTCCTGGCCCGGGATCCCAGAAAGGCGGAGCCGGTCTGGCGCGAAGCGGCGGAGGTGTACGGCAAGCTGTCGGACGATTTCCGCGATGAGCCGCTCTATCGACACAAACAGGCCATCAGTCTCAACGAACTGGGGCTTGCCCTGGCGAACACGGGGCGAGTGGCAGACGCGGAGCCGCTCTGGGTCAAGGCCCGCAGGATCCAAGAGCAGCTGGTCGCCCAATATCCCTCGGAGGTCGTCTACTGGCAGAAGCTCATCAATACTTACGCCAACCTGACGCTCCTTTACGATGGCCTTGACCGGTCGCGTGATGTGGAGTCGAACTATCGTCAGTATGTGAAGATGTTGGAGCGGCGTGCCGAGACGTTCCCCAAAGTGCCGGAGTACCAGTACGAACTCGGGGTGGTCCTGGACAGTTTCGCGACGTTCTTGCTTCGGCGAGACAAGACGGCGGAGGCCGGCCGGCAGTTGCGCGAGGCGATCCGCTATCAGCAGGAGGCCCTCCAGGCCAATCCCCAGAACGCTGCCTTCCGGCAAGCTCTGTGCGCGCATTACCTGCGCTTGCTCGGTGCGCTGGTGCAGCTGGAGGATCATGCCGAGGCCGCCAAAACGGTCGCGGAACTAGTCGTCGTCACTCCGCCCAACTGGCCGGACTACGCGCAGGCCGCCCTGCTTCAGGCCCGGTGCATCCGCTTGGCCGGACAGGACAAAAAGCTCGGCGACGACAAGAGGGCGGAACTGGGACAGCACTATGGCGACCAGGCGGTCGAATTGCTCCGTCGTGCCATCGCCCAGGGGTACAAGGATAGCAGCTCCTTGAAAAAGACTGCCGATTTCGACCCGTTGCGCCCCCGCGGGGACTTCCAGAAACTCCTCGCCGACCTGGAGGCCAAAGCGCAAACCGGCGCCCGCTGAGGGCAGATTCCAGTGGCGCGCAGCTGCCCGATGCGCAGCGGGTCGCGTGGACGCTGTCCGCCTTTCGCTTCCCGAGTCGGGGAGGCCGAGAAAGACGAAAATGGCGAAAATGGGTAGAATCTCTGTTGACTTCGAGGTGAACAAGTAATTCTATTGGTATGAGGTGATCTATACTCATGTAGAGCTTCTGGCTCCTGTCCCCTGAGGTAGCCAGGGCAGCGTCTACAAGCTGCGGCGGTCACCAGCTCGACACGGGTCGGAATAAGATTACAGGCACCCAATCAGTGAATAGGATCCGTCATGCGCACCTGGCTTCGCTTTCGGCAGCAGGCTTCTCGGCGACAAGCTTACTCGGGCCGATCGTATCGGCCCACCGTGGAGGCGTTGGAAGAGCGCTGCCTGCTGGCCGCGCCCGTTCTCGACCCCTTCGGGGGTCAAATCGTTCCCGTCGGCAAGACGTTGCAGGTCCCCGTCACCGCGAGTGATGCCGATGGCAATCCGCTCACGTTTACCGTCTCGAGCGACAACCCGGCGATCATCGCCACGGTGCACACGGGCAACCCGTTCTTGAAGCTGACCGTGGCCAATTTCGGGGACCTGGAGTTCGAACTGCTCAAGGATGTGGCGCCGACGACGGTGAATACGATCAGCGGCCTGGTCCAGAGTGGCTTCTACGACGGCCTGACTTTCCACCGGATTGTTCAAACTTTCGTCGTCCAGGGTGGTGATCCCAAGGGTGATGGGACAGGCGGTCCAGGTTTCCAGTTTGACGACGAGTTCAACCCCTCGGCTATATTCAGCGGCAACGGCCAGCTGGCCATGGCCAATTCGGGCAAGGACACCAACGGCTCCCAGTTCTTCATCACCCTCGGGCATCAGCGGTTCTTGGATTTCAACCACACGATCTTCGGGCAACTCATTCGTGGTTCCGATGTCCTGGCCAAGATCGCGGCCGTGACGGTGGATAGCAACAACAAGCCGCTCACACCCGTGGTCATCACCCGAGCGGAAATCGTCCAGGATACCACGGATGCCGTGTTGCAAATCCAGGCGCCGTCTTCCCAGCAAAGCGCAGAGATCACCGTGACGGCGAACGACGGCAAAGGGGGAACCTCGACGCAGATGTTCAAGGTGGATGCCAACAACGATGACACCACCAACGACCCGGCGATCCTGGGTCCGATCTCGAATCAGGTCACGGCCATGAACACGGCCGTCACGTTCAAGCTGACCGGCACCGACCTGGAAAGCGATCCCCTCAAGTTCGAGGCCATCCCCCAGGATAACCCGGCGAATGCCACGGTGAGCGTGGACCAGACGACCGGCAACGTGACCGTGACGCCCACCTCCGGTTTCACCGGACCGATTCACTTGCTGGTCGGCGACGCCGACCAGAGTGCGACCAGTCGTGGCAGCTCCACGGATCCCTTTGATACGCAAAAGATCACCGTGGACGTGGGCGATCAGGCGCTGACCGCGACCGGCGTTGCCGTGGCCGCGAATGAGGGGACCGCCGCCAACAACGTGACGGTGGCGACCTTCACGGATGCCGATACGAATGGCACCGTCAGCGATTTCACGGCCTCGATCAACTGGGGTGATGACCATCTCACCACGGGCACCATCACCCAGGGGACGAACGGCACCTTCACGGTGAGCGGCACGAACACGTATACCAATGCGGGCACATTCGCCATCAAGGTGACGATCACCGATGTGCTCGGTGCCAGCGCCACGGCGAATAGCACCGCCACGGTTGCGGACCTTCCGCTCACGGGCCAGCCGGTCACGTTCCATGTTGCCCAGAATGTTGCGTTCAGCAATGTGGTCGTGGCCAATTACAGCG
>JBGQLF010001213.1:0-3802 GCA_041499985.1 Gemmataceae bacterium | reverse complement strand
CCCCTGGCTTCTGGTCAGGAAAAAAGCGTCCGCCCTGGCATCAACAAGCCGTTCGAGAACCCCGACGTGCAGGAATTCATCGGGACCTTCGAGGCCGAAAGCCGGGAAATCTTCGTCGATCGAAAGAAAATCGTTGCGGCCTGCAAGCTCAAGCCAGAGATGGCCGTGGCCGACATCGGTGCCGGGACCGGCCTGTTCACTCGCCTCTTCGCCAACGAGGTCGGCCCCAAGGGGAGGGTGTACGCCGTCGACATCGCCCCCAAGTTCATCGAACATATCAAGAAGACCTGCAAGGAAGCGGACATCAAGAACGTTGTCGGCGTCGTCTGCACCGCCGACTCCGTGCAGCTGCCGCCACAATCCGTCGATTTAGTCTTTATCTGTGATACCTACCACCACTTCGAGTTTCCGTACAAGACGATGGCTTCGATTCACGAAGCCTTGCGGCCCAGCGGTCAGGTCGTTGTGATCGACTTCCATCGGATTCTGGGTAAGACCCGAGTATGGCTGCTGTACCACGTTCGGGCAGGTCAGGAAGTTGTCGTCAAGGAGATCGAATCATCGGGATTCAAGAAAGTCGGTGAGGAGCAATTCCTGAGCGAGAACTATGTTGTTCGGTTCGAGAAGGTCGAACGCAAGGAGCCTAGAACCATGCTGATTCAGCCCGAAGACCTCCAGAAGAAACTGAAAGAGGCAGGCTTGCGTGTTCTCGATACCCGAACGCAAGCCGTCTACGCCAAGGACCACATTCCGGGAGCCGTGTGGGTAGATGTGAAGAGTTGGCAAGCCCTCGGCAAGAAGGAAGGCGGCTTCCACGACGCCAAAGCCTGGGGCGAGAAAGTCGGCCAGCCCGGCATCGGACCCGATTCCCATGTCGTCGTCTACGGCAGCGTTTTGACGGAAACCGCCCGTGTGTGGTGGACCTTGAAGTACCTTGGGCATGAGAACGTGACCATCCTCGACGGTGGCTGGCAATTGTGGCTCAAGGAGAAGCGACCCACCGAGGCCACGACGCCGAACATCGAGGTTGTGAAGTACGAGCCGAAGTTCCAGGCTGACCGGCTGGAGGAGATCGACTCGTTGAAAAAGTCTCTCAACTCCGCCAAGGTTACGGTGGTTGATACCCGCACCAAGGAAGAGTTCACGGGCAAGGATGTCCGAGGCAAGCGAGGCGGGCATATTCCAGGAGCCAAGCATCTGGAATGGAAGGAACTCGTTGCCGAGAATGGGCGGTTCAAGTCGGTGGCGCAGTTGAAGGTACTATTCCAAGAGCGAGGTATAAAACCGGAGCAAACCGCTGTAACGTGCTGACAAAGCGGCGGACGAGCCTCGGTCGAGGCTTTTGCCCTGGAACTGGCCGGTTATCCGAAGGTCAAGGTGTTCGTGCGGGGGTGGGAGCAGTGGAGCGAGGATGCCGAGGCTCCGGTAGAGGAAAATAACAATCACACCAGCACCGGCGATTTCGAGAAAGCCAAGGAAACGGTAACCCGGCTTGGTAGCAGCAAGGGCCTCCTGCCCTGGTGTGGACAGGTGCCGAACCAGCCGCAGGGCCGACGTTCACTGGGATTTTGCGGCCCTCCAGATCCCAACGGCTCCGGGGTAAGTCAACCCTGTCGTGGCCAAAACAAGCGGAGACGGCTAACTTGTGACCCCGTAAGTGCTTGCGCCGAATCATGGTGGGGATGGGCGAGGAGTGTCGAAACCGAGGAACTTGAAAATAGGAGTAGTTCTCCGGACTGAGACTACCAGTGCTTTGACTTCCCATGCAAGCAAGGGCAATGCTCATGACCTCTCCAACAAGAGATCCCGTTTCGAGACGGCCGGCTTTCACGCTGATCGAGCTCCTGGTTGTCATCGCGATCATCGCGGTGCTGATCGGCCTCTTGCTTCCGGCGGTGCAGAAGATCCGCGAGGCGGCCAACCGCATGAAGTGCGCCAACAACCTCAAGCAGCTTGGCCTGGCCATGCACAGTTACCATGATGCGTTCGGGAAGTTGGCTCCGCAAACGGCCAACAACGCCAATAATTGCTGCTACGGGACCTGGCAAATGGCCATTCTGCCTTACGTCGAGCAGGACAACCTGTGGAAGTTGTTCCACAACTATGGCGGGGTGAAGCCGAGCGTACCCAACTATCAACAGAACGAGAACCTCCTCGTCCTCAGCGTTCGGCTGTCGACCTTTACCTGTCCCAGCGACACGCCCAACACCGCGAAAAGCGGGACCTACAACGGCCAAACGTACAACATCACCCAACATAACTACCTCCTCAATGTAGGCAATATCGACTACGCGCAGGGAAAAGATGGTGTACTCCCCGACCAACCGGTCGGTCTGAAATTCCTGGGGGCACCGTTCTCCCGAACGGCCCAATTCCGTGTTGCGGATATCACCGATGGGCTCAGCAACACCCTCCTGGCCGCGGAAGTGAACCAAGGCCAGGGCCAAGATTTCCGCGGCTTGACCTGGTGGGGCGAAGGGAGCGGGTTCACGGTCTATCGAACCCCGAACAGTCCCGGGTATGACTATATCTCCAATGGGTCCGGCGCGCCGGGATGCGTGCCGACCTCGCAGAACCCCCTGAACGCCGACTGCAAGGCTTACCCAACGCCCGACTGGAACGTCTTCACCGCGCGCAGTCGCCATCCTGGTGGGGTGAATGTGGTGCTGTGTGACGGTAGCACGCGCTTCGTCAGCAACACGATTGCCTGGACGGTGTGGCAGGCACTGGGCACCAGCCAGGGTGGCGAGGTCCTTGGTGATTATTGAGCCGAGTGCCGGCTGGTGATCCTCGGAAGGGGCATGCTGGCTGCCGTGGAACAGAATGTATCTTCGTCACGGGTTGTCGCTGGTCACGCCAGCAGGAATGGGCCGATACCAGCTCACGCCAGCGGGGTTCCATATCTGGGTACCATCTCTCGCACGGCGTCGCGTTCGAGAAAAGTCCCGGCAGCGGGCCGGGTCGAGAATAGGGACCGTTTTACAAGGGAGAAGGAATGTTGCGGAAAGTGGTCGCTGCGTTGTTCCTCTTGGTCCTCGGCGTTGGCATCACCCTGGCTGACGAGATCCGGGCGGTGATCATCAAGGTGGATGGCGGCAAGGTCACGTTCGCCGAAACCAAGAGGGGCGGGGGCAAGGGGAAGGCGGAGAAGGGCCCGGAGCAAACCTTGTCGGTTACCGACAACCTCAAGGTGCTCAAGGGCACGTACAACAAGGACACCAAGAAGCTGGAGGCCGGCGACGCGATTGAAGGCGGCCTGAAGCACGAGATGTTCTCCAAGATCGATTCGGAGAAAGGCCTACAGGCCACGGTCGTCACCGACAACAACAAGATCACCGAGATTCGCGTCGGTGGCCGAGGGCGGCGGGGCGGTAAGTAGGAAGCAACCGATGGAAGACGGGGGCAGGCCGCCGGATCTACCCTACGTCTTCCATCCTTTTTTGGGACACTCCGAAGACTACGGTCCCATACTGGGATTCACCTGAGGAAGGGCCATGTCGCGAATCAACCGCCGTGAACTTCTGAAGGAAGTCGCCGGAGTCGGACTGGCTGCGGCCTTGGCTCCGACGGTGGAGCGCCTTGCGGCCGCCTCGGCCCAGCGCGATCTGATTCGCACCGAGAACGACAAGCCCGGCACCACCGATTGGCTGCTCTCCAATATCCGCGTCGATCCCAAGACGCAGTACCGCTGCCCCTGGATCGAGGGCTACTGCTCGCACACGAGCATCCGGGCGGGGGAGTCCCTGGGAATTCTGGTGAGCACGAACCCACCGTCGCCGTTTGTCCTCGACGTGTACCGGCT
>JBGQLF010001212.1:0-3805 GCA_041499985.1 Gemmataceae bacterium | reverse complement strand
TTGCGCCAGGGAAACGGATAGTCACTGTAAAGGTGGACTTCGGTCCCCGTTTCCCTCTCCCCAATGTGCTTGCCGAGCTCGATGGTAAACGTCGCCGGCAGCGGGACGGCCGGTCGATCCTTTTTCTCAGCATAGTCATGAGAGACGTCGATCCCATGCTTGCGCAGGGGAGCCGCGACCTCCGACGTGTAGAGGGCGCGAACCGCCTCCAGCAGTTCCGTATACCGGGCGACACTTTCTAAGGCGTCCGATTCACTTAGGGTGGAGGACAAACGGGAAAGGTGCCACCAGACCAGGGTGGCTCCGATAAGGAAGAGGGAGGTCACGACAAGAATCGTGCGCATCATTTTCCTGGCCGCCTTGGGCGAGCCAGGAGCGGACGCTCCTGGCTCGCCAGGATTTCGACTGATGGAGCCCTGGCCGCCAATCCGGCGGCAGAGCCAGCCTCTACAACTGCTGCAAGAAGGCCACGAGGTCTGCTTTTTCCTCCTTGTTGAGGTGGAGTTGCAGGACCAGGCTAAAGAACTCCACCGTATCCTCCAGGGTCAACAGCCGGCCATCATGCAAATACGGCGGCGAGTCCTTGATGCCACGCAGCGGGAAGGTTTTGATCGGCCCATCGACCGCGGCCAGCCGGTGGTTGACCAGCTGCGGCTTGAAGAAGCGTTCCGTCTGGAGATCGTGCATCAGTCCATCGGTGAAGTAGGGGGCCGGGTGGCACCGGACACACCGCGCCTTCCCGAAAAACAGGGCCTCGCCCTTCAACTCCGACTCGGTGGCCTTTTTCGGGTCGAGCCTGCCGAACACGTCCAGCTTGGGAGCCGGCGGAAAGTTCAGGATCTGCTGAAACTCCGCCATGGCCTGGACCTGGGTGCTCCGCTCGAGGATGCCCAGTCCCTTCTTGGTGGCTGCGGTCGGATCGCCGTCGAAATACGCGGTTCGCTGTTCGAATTCGGTGATATCCTCAACGTTTTTCAAGGCTCGTTTCGACCCGAACAGCCGCTGTATGTTGACGCCGCGCAGCGTGGGCGTGTCGATGCGGATGCGGGATGCCTGGGGCCGGATGTCTCCCGAGAGGGCGAAGGCAGCGACCGTGTGCCCGTTGGCATGACAGTCGAGGCAAGAGATCCCCCGGCTCGCCGTCTTGGTGCGCCGGTCGTCGGTGGGGTTGAACTGCTGCGACGACAACGGGGTCAAGAGCAACCGCAGTCCATCCAACTGCTTGGGGTTCAGAATGCCATCGAACAGCTCATAATAGTTTTCCAAGGTGACCAACTTGCCCCGCGACACATCTCCCAGGTCAGGGCGGGTCGTCAGATACATGGGCGGGGGAAATTCTGGGAGAAAGATCTCCGGGAGGTCGTAATCCACGTCAAAGCGGGTCAGGTCACGCCCCTCCTTCTTGATCTCGTCCAGTGCGAACCTGGGCAAGACCATACCGCCCCCTGGTTGATAGACGTGCGGCAGGGGGAGGAAACCCAGAGGGAAGAGATCGCGCGCGCGGATCTCCTCGGCGTCCAGAGACGCCAGCTTCTCCCAGGACATCCCCTTGGGCAGGCGCACTCGAACTCCTTCCTGGATCGGCTTGCCGCGGGACATGGACACGCCCTTGGCTGGCTGATCGCTCAGGTCGTAGCGTGCGTGGAGGTGATCCATTTGGCGCTTCATGATCTCGGGCTTCGCTGCCTCCAGGCGGGCCACGAGCGCCAGAAACTCTTCCTTGGCTGGCGTGGCCGGGGTCGCTGCCTTCGGGGGGGACAAGGCTGTCTGGTTCGAGTCCTTCCCGGGCCCTTCTTGCGCGAAGGTCATGCCCAAGAGGGCGAAGAGTGCCAGCGCTACTCCTGAGGCAGTCCGTCCAAATTCACATCTCCGTTGTATCATTTCCAGTTCTTCCTTTCATGGTCCCTACCTTACTGTTCCGCGCGCCGGTCCATCCGCTGAACGCGGCGTCTGTCAGGCCTCGTGCATGCCATGATTGCCAGAAGAGAGGGCGTCTCCTGGGCGAATGATGGCTTGATCTTAGGCTTTCGAGATCATGGTATCAACCCGCAACCGGCCTGGACAGGCGAGTGGGTGTGGCAATACTCTCGGGAAGGCGAGCCGGGGGCTGACGCCCCCGGCTTGCCCGAAAAACCTGCGACGCCCGGCGAAAATCAGGACGCTATTTGCGGCTACCAGCCGAGGGAGGTACACTTGGGCTGCACGATCGCGGCCGATTCCCGGAACGCCGTCCCTTTGGGGAAGGTCCGTTGTGTCGACTCGGTCGCGTGTCACCAGCAAGTGGGCTTACCTATGACCGCTGAGAAACCCGCTGGCAAGAATCCCGAGTCCGGCCGAAGGAAACCGCCTTCCAGGGCGAACCGAGCTCAGGCGACGGCAGCAGGGCAGGGCCACAAGGCTCTGCTCGCACAGGTGCGGCACGATCTGCGCACGCCGGTGAACGCGATTATTGGTTACAGCGAAATGCTGCTCCAGGATGCCGTGGAAATCGATCGGGAGGAGTTCTGCGCCGGTCTGTGCCAGGTTCAGGCTGCCGGCCGGCAAGTGCTGGCGGTGATTAGCGAACTCCTCGATTCCTCCCGAGCCGAAACGCAAACGGAGAATCTCGAGACACTTTGGACAGATGTGCGCCACCAACTCGCTGGCCCCATCGACCGGGTTCTCGACGGCTGTGAGAGCTTGCTCGCCCAGGCTCAGGATCCCCTCCTGGAACCATTCACCCCTGATCTGGAGAGAATCCATAGCTCGGGCGTTGCCCTTTCCGCGTTGATAGAAGACCTTCAAGCGTTGACGCAGCAGATAGCTTCTTCTCAGGAAGCGCAGCCGGTGAGCAACCCCGCCGCGGCTGAGGTTTCCGAGCCTGTGCCCAGCGCCGCTTCGCTCACTGCCGAAGACGAGCCTCCCGGCGGCGTGCGCGGCCACGTGCTCATCGTGGAGGACAACGCGCTCAACCGCGACATCCTGGCCCGCGGGTTATACCGCCAGGGCCATCATTTTACTTTGTCGAGCAACGGACAGGAGGCGCTGGACCTACTCCGGACCAGGCCGATCGCTTTTGACCTGGTACTCCTCGACATCGTGATGCCCGGGATGGATGGCATCCAGGTTCTTCAGGAGCTGAAAACCGATCCCGAAATCCGCCACTTGCCGGTCATCATGATCTCCGCATTGGATGAGATGGACAGTGTCGTGAAATGTATTGAGATGGGCGCCGACGACTTCTTGCCCAAGCCGTTCGATCCCGTTTTGCTCAGAGCCCGGATTGGCGCTTGCCTGGAAAAGAAACGGCTGCGCGATCGGGAGCTGGAATATCTGCGCCAGATCAAGCAGGAGCAAGAGCGCGCCGACGCCTTGCTCCACGTCATTCTGCCGGACGCGGTCGTGGACGAGCTCAAGGCAACCAATGCCGTTCGGCCGCGACGCTTTGAGAACGTCGCGGTCCTCTTTGCGGACCTCGTGGGCTTCACGTCGTTCTGCGATCGGCACGAGCCGGAAGAAGTGGTTCGCCACTTGCAGCAACTGGTGGAGTCCTGGGAGGAGATCGCCCTGGGCCACGGCGTAGAGAAAATCAAGACGATCGGCGACGCGTTCATGGCCACAGCCGGCTTGCTGAAACCGGTCGAGAACCCAGTCTTGAGCTGCGTGCGCTGTGGCCTGGAGATGATCGCCGCGGTCCACCGCTTGAAGACCGGTTGGGACGTGCGGATCGGCATCCACAGCGGCCCCGTAGTCGCCGGGGTACTGGGCCATCGCCAGTACCTGTTCGACTTGTGGGGCGACACGGTCAACACGGCAGCCCGGATGG
>JBGQLF010001211.1:0-3808 GCA_041499985.1 Gemmataceae bacterium | reverse complement strand
CCGGTCTTCGGGGCCGAGTTGCCAGTCGTGCCGTTGGCGCTGCCGGCGCTGCCCACGCTTCCGGTCGATCCGGTCTGGTGGGAGCTGTAGCAGGAGGTGCCGTTCGAGCTGCCCGATGAGCCGACGCTCCCGGTGGAGCCGGTCCGCGGGGCCGAGTTGCCGGTGGTGCCGTTGGCGCTGCCCGATGAGCCGACGCTCCCCGTGGAGCCGGTCTTCGGGGCCGAGTTGCCAGTCGTGCCGTTGGCGCTGCCGGCGCTGCCCACGCTTCCGGTCGATCCGGTCTGGTGGGTGCTGTTGCCGGTGGTGCCGTTGGCGCTGCCCGCTGAGCCGACGCTCCCGGTGGAGCCGGTCTGCGGAGCCGAATTGCCTGTGGTGCCGTTGGCGCTGCCGGCGCTGCCGACGCTGCCGGTTGAACCGGTCGCCGCACCACCCGCGCTTCCGGTAGTCGTCGTGCTGTTCGTGGATGCGCCGGTGCTTGGACCGGTGCTCTCGCTGTCAGCGTCGTTGACGTGATCGGGGGTTACGACCTTGATCTTGGTCTTGTCGTCTCCCGTGACCTTGATGTCGCCGGAGCCGGTGACCTTGACCTTGTCGTCAGCCTTGACTGCGACGACGGTCTTGTCGTTTCCGCCAGCCTTGACGGCGACGACGGTCTTGTCGGTTCCGTTCGCCTTGACGGCGACGGTTGTGTTATCGCTCGCCTTGACGGCGACCACAGCCTTGTCGTTCGAGTGGCTGTCGGCCTTGACGACCACTGCGGTGTTGTCGCTCGCCTTCGGGGCGACGACGGCCTTGTCGTTCGAGTGGCTGTCAGCCTTGACGACCACGGCTGCGGTGCTGCTCGAGGGGCTGCTGGCGTTGACGGCCACCGCGGCGGCCGGGGCCACCGGGTCCTTCGGCTCGGGCGCCACGGTCGGTGGCGCAATCGCCTTCGCCGCGGAGCTGCTGCTGCTGCTTGGCTTCGCCACCGGCACAGCGGTCTGTGGTGCCGGCGCACTTACTTTTGGCGCCTGGCTGGTGGCGCCGCTCTTCGTCTTGCTCTTGTCTCCATCGCCGCTCCCACCGATCTGGTGGTCGCTGGTGTGGGTGGGACTGTCCTGGCGCTGAGCCACCGCCGATGCGCTGGTCCGGTCCTGAGACTTTCCCTGCCCATGCGAGTTGTCCGCCGCCAGCGCGGGCGATGTCCGCGCAAGCATGAGGAGAACCCCCGCCATGAGGATAAAAGCGTTGACGACCAATCTCCGGACGAGCGCAGGTCGACTCGCTAAGAATTCGCCGAACGTGTCCAAATGCCCACCTCCACGTGGATATGAGCGATTGCCTCGCCGCCATCCTGGACATGGACCCCAATCTTTCCGGGGATATGTCGCAGAACGCCCCGCTCAGCGTTCCCTAGTAGGGCAATCCCTTGATATGACAACGCAAACTGCATCGCTTGTAACCATGGAGGAGGCCACAGACAAGGCCTCAGTCACCGAGTTCGTCGAGGAAATTCTCGACGGAACTGGGTGGGAGATTGACTCTGTCCGCCGGCGGTCGTCGAGGTTCGACCCGCCCGACTGGTACTGGACACAGTTCGACATCACCATTAATAAGGAAGGGCCGGAGGGAGAACAGGAAGAGCGCCGGCTCCGGCTCGTGGCCAAGGGCGCGCTCAATCCCGATGCCTGGGAGCGGTTGAGCGAGCGGCTCATGCGTCACGGCGCCGACCGCCGCTGCGACCCGATCAACGGCCTGGGCTATCCGCGGCTCTTTCCCGACACGCAGCACGCGTACTGGTTCTATCCGTATGACCCAATCATGGGCGGCCTGCCGGCCGCAGCCGATCCCGTCCGGATGGCGGGCTTGCTGCTTGGGCTTACGGAAACGACGGACATTCTTACCGCTTCGCGGCGCCTGCAGATCGAAAGGGTCCGCTACGTACCCGAGGTCGGTGCGATCCTGCGGTACACGATCGACACGCCCGCAGCCAAGCTCACCGTGTACGGCAAGGTGCAGCCGGGAAATCGCGGGCTGCGGACCTACCGAGTCGTCGAGGGTCTGTGGGAGGCGGTCAAGCGCTATCCCGGCTATCTGAACCTCCCTCGCCCGCTCGGGTTTGTCGAGGACTACGGGCTCCTTCTCGAGGAAAGAGTGCGCGGCAAGCCTGTCGCTGGAAACCGGCTGAGCTCGGAGTTCATCCTCACTGCTCCTGCTGCAGCCGACGCGCTGGCAGTGATCCATGAGTCTGGTCTCGAGACCGACGAGCGAATCACGATCGAGGCCGAGTTGGACCGCCTGGAACGCGTGGCCGAGCAGTTCAAGTACGTGCTACCGGCGGGCCACTTCATGCTGCTCGACCTGATCACGCACATGCGTGATCGCGTGCGCAAGACAATGGAGGAAGACGTCTTGCCCACGCACGGAGACATGAAGTACGACCAGTTCATGCATCACAACGGCGAGCTGACCGTGCTCGACTTCGATTACTTCGCCATGGCTGAAACGAGCTACGACCTGGGCAAGTTCTGCGCGTACACGATTCCTTCGTCGCCTAAGAGCTGGCAGGAATCGGTGGCTGCGGAAGAGGCACGCATTCGCTTCCTGACACGGTACCTGGAGCTTCGACCCGGAGCCACCCTGCAAAGGTTCGGGGTTTACGAGGCGCTGCAGTTTGCGCTGCGCGCGATGGCGTTCATGTGGGCGCGGCACTCAGGGTGGGAGCGGATAGCCGAGACGATGCTCGTGATGGGCATGGAGCGCCTGAAGAGCCGCTTGCCCGAATAGCTGATCAGCCCTCGAAGTGCGGGCGGAACAGCGATTCCTTTTACAAGCTTTTACCTAATTCCCGCCGGGTAGCTGCGGAGCGCCCGTCACACTCAGCGACCGGTCATGAGAATTCTGTCCTGGCTTGCTGGAATGGTCGTGGTGCTCGCGCTGGTGGTCGGCGCGAAGTCCGTCGTCAGCGCGCATCCGAGCGCGAACCTGTCCGCGGCCAAGCCGGCTGCGGTCGCCGCGGTCAGCACCCCGGTCGATCCGAGCGCCAACGACCCGTGGCCCCAGCGCAGGTTTCCCAAGCCAGATCCCAGCCCGACGCCTCCTCCACCGGCCGCCGCCCCACCGGCTGCTGCAGCCGCCCCGGCCCGGCCGGCGCCGGCGAAGCCGGCTGTCGTGGTGGGGTCCACCCAGCAGGCGCTGATCAACAGGGACCGTGCCGCCAGCGGTCTCGGACCCCTGACCTGGAGCGGCTGCCTCTCTAACGTGGCGCGCAGCAATGCCGCCCGCATGGCGGCCCAGGGCTACATCTCGCACACCAACGGACCGAATGTCGACCTCAACTGCGGCCTCGGCCACCAGGCAGGTGAGAACGTCGGCTACTGGACCGGCGGCATCAACGATGCGCAGCTCAACACGATGTTCATGAACAGTCCCGAGCATCGCGTCAACATCCTCGGCCCATACCACTACGTGGCGACCGCCTGGGTGGTCGCGCCGAACGGCTACGCGTATATCGCCGTGGAGTTCAGCTAGAACCCGCTGGAGCGTGGTTTCGGTGGCCGAGTAGGCAGGTTCAACCCGGCGTTTCCCTCTCGAAGCGCTTCACCGGCGGGCATTTCGCCACGCCCAAACAAGTGCTTGGAGGAGGAGCGCGAAGGGTGGTTTCCGCACCTACCGGGCGTGGCGGCCAGCGAGCGCTCTGGGTCAGGCCATTCGGATGGCTGTGGGCCAAGCGAGTGTGGATCGCGGCCGCCATCGGGATCGTGTTCACGGCCTCGACCCTGTACGTGCTGTGGGCGATCCGCGACCTGCCAGACCCGAGCCAGGACGT
>JBGQLF010001210.1:0-3812 GCA_041499985.1 Gemmataceae bacterium | reverse complement strand
CCTCCATCGAGATCAGGGTGTCGCGCGGGGTTACCTGGAAGGCTCGGCACAAGAGCTCGGAGGCCAGGTGTCCGTTGGGGACGACGCGGTTGAGTTCGGCCTGTCCCAGGGAGCGGATCCGGAGTATGGCCGAAGCCGGGTTTCCACCAGCCCCATCGGAAGCAGGCCCCGCCATCGGCTCGACTAGGTGGTGATGGATGACGACCGTGTCGCGCGCGTCACCCTGGAGGATACTCCGGCGTTCCTGGCGGCGCTTCCAGCGGGCAAGGAGCCAGGCGATGCAGCTTCCGAAGACCAGCCCAAGCAGCGCGCTGGCCCCGTGCCCACTCAAATCCTCAAAGATGCCGGCAATCATCAGACAACCCCCGATTTCAAGGCAGAACCCGACCCACATCTTATTCGATGCGACTAGCCCGTCCATTGCTAGCGATGGGGATAGGCAGCGGGCGGCGGGCTTGCAATTTGCCCGAGGCGGGTTGCAAAATGCACGATCGCCGGCTTGCCCATTGGGAATGCGTCGGCTGAGCACGCAATCTAAGTGTTGGGTCCGTCGGTACTTCTCGTCGGAGAGCGATCCTCGCAGGTCAACGGTACGCCGGATGCGTTTCCTGGATCGAGCTCCAGCGCTTCGTGTTAGGATGGCAGGCCTTCGGAAGGATGAAGGATGAATCCAGGCCCTCGTCTTCCATGCATCCTTCCAGGGAGACGTACATGAATTTTCTCCTGATCGATGATGATCCGAACTTGCGGAAATCGCTGCGGTTGGCTCTGGAAACCATGGGCCACCGCGTCACGGAAGCGCACGACGGTACGAAGGCTCAGGAACTCCTTGGGCACAGTCTGTTCGACGTGGCCTTGCTCGATTTGCGCCTGGGCCGGGAGAAGGGGCTGGACGTCCTGCCGGCCCTCTTGCGGCTGGCACCGGGTCTCCCTGTCGTGGTGATCACTGCCTACGCTACCATCGAGACCGCTGTCGAAGCGATGCGGCGGGGAGCGTTCGACTACCTGCCCAAGCCGTTCACTCCCGACCAGCTCCGCCTGGTACTAGACCGGGTTGTTCGCATCCGCCGGCTGCAATCCCATGTCGAAGAGCTGGAGGAGCAAGTCCGGTCGATCGTGCCCGAGGCCGATTTGCAGACCCAGGAACCGGCCATGAAGCAAACCCTGGAGGTGGCTTTCCGAGCCGCGCCTACGGAAGCCACGATCTTGCTTCGCGGCGACAGCGGCACGGGCAAAGGCGTGCTGGCCCAGGCCATCCATGCCCGCAGTCTCCGTGCGACCGCCCCTTTCATAACCGTGTCTTGCCCGAGCCTTTCGGCGGAGCTGCTCGAAAGCGAACTCTTCGGCCATGTGCGTGGAGCGTTTACAGGAGCCGTTCAGGACACGGTGGGCAAGGTAGCCGCGGCCGAGGGAGGGACCCTGTTTTTGGATGAGATTGGCGATCTCCCCCTGGTCATGCAGCCGAAACTGCTGCGGCTCCTTCAGGAGAAGCGCTACGAGCGCGTGGGGGAAACGCGAACGCATGCCAGCGACGTCCGCATCCTGGCAGCCACCAATCGCGATCTCCAGACAGCCGTTGCAGCAGGGACTTTCCGCGAAGACCTGTGGTATCGGTTGAATGTCATCGAAGTGACGCTGCCCCCCTTGCGGCAGCGGCGGAAGGATATTCTGCCATTGGCCGAACACCTGCTCCAGTTCTTCGCGCGGCAAGCAGGCAGGCCGATTTCCGGCTTTACGGAAGAGGCGCGCGATGCTGTGCTCCAGTATCCCTGGCCAGGGAATGTTCGCGAGCTGCGCAACGCGATCGAGCGGGGCGTCATCCTGGCCTCGGGACCTCAGGTGGGCCTGGCGGATCTGCCCGCGCAGATCGGGGCGGCTCTGCCCTCGGGTACCCTGGAGATTGGCGGGGCCGTGACCCTGGAGCAACTGGAAGCGGAGCACATCCGTCGCATCCTGGCAACCACCGGCACGATGGAGCAAGCCGCGACGCTGCTCGGTATCGACCCGAGCACACTCTATCGCAAGCGGAAGCGCTATGGGTTATGAAAACGACGAATGATGAACGATGAACTTCTTTCCAATTCATCATTCATCGTTTCTTCCACGCGAGTTTAATCTATGAACTACCCCATAACTCTCCGTCAGCGAATCCTATTAACCCTTCTGCCCTTACTGATCCTTCTAGCCGTACTCGGCAGTGCCGGGGTGCTGTTGCTGCATCGGTTGGGCGGCAGTATCGATGTCATCCTGCGTGAGAATTATGAGAGTGTGGTTGCCATGCAGGACTTGAAAGAATCCCTCGAGCGCCTGGACTCCTCCTTTCAGTTCATGCTGGTTGCCCGCGGGGTCATGAACCAGAAGGAACGAGAGTCGCTCGAAGAAAGAGCACGGCAGGCCTATGAAAAGAACTGGCAAAGTTACGATGCAGCTTTGCGCAAAGAACAGGACAATATTACCATTCACCCGCTGGAAGACGAACTGACCCAGCGCCTGGAGAATCAGACCGCGCACTATAGTAGCCAGGGCGATGCTTTTTATCGGCAGGCCGGCCAGGGCGGAGTCCGACATCAGGACTACTACGGCGAGGGTGGTCTCTACGACTCCTTCGTTCAGATCAAGCAGATCGCGGATGGCATCCTGCAACTCAACCAAAAGGAAATGAAGAAGGCCAGTGAGGAGGCCAGCCAGACGGCCCTCAATTCGATGATCTGGTTTAGCGTCGGCTTGGGGGTAGCCGTGCTCCTGGCGATGGGGTTGGCCTGGCATACGGTGCACACCATCCTGCGCCCGCTTCAGGCTCTGACGCACGCGGCGCTGGGGATCAGCGCCGGCAACCTCGATCAGGTGGTGCCGTACCTGTCCCACGACGAACTGGGCCAATTGGCGCACGCCTTCAACACCATGTCCCACCGCCTGCGGGACTATCGCCAATCGCAATCGGCCCGGTTGCTGCGCGCCCAACGGACGAGCCAGGCCACCATCGATTCCTTTCCCGATCCGGTCCTCGTCCTCTCCTCCGAGGGGCAAGTGGAAATGGCCAACCCCGCTGCCCGACGCTTGCTCGGCGTGGTTCCGATGCAGAAAGACGAACCGTCCGCCGGGACCTGGCAGCCCCCCGAACCGCTCCGCCAGCCGCTCGCCGAAGCGTTGCAAAGCCAGCGGGATTATCTCCCCGAAGGCTTCGACCGGACTATCTTGCTGGGTTCCAACGGGCGGGAGCGGGCCGTCCTCCCGCGTATCTTGACGATTCGCGATCCGTATGGCAACACGCTGGGTGCCGCCGTGCTGCTGCAAGACGTGACTCGTTTACGGCTCCTCGACCAGGTCAAGAGCAATCTCGTCGCCACGGCGAGTCATGAGCTGAAAACCCCACTGACCAGCGTTCGGCTGGCGGTTCACCTGTTACTGGAAGAAACCGTGGGGCCGCTCACGCCCAAGCAAATGGAACTCCTCCTGGACGCCCGGGAAAACAGCGAACGGTTGCTGGCCATGGTCAACAACCTGTTGGACCTGGCGCGCCTCGAACAAGGGTGGAAACAACTGGACGTCCGGCCCGAAACGCCCGAGTCCGTGCTCCAGGCGGCGGCGGAAGCGATCCGCCCGCGTGCCCAGGACAAGGGCATCGACTTGGTGCTGGAAGTGCCGGAGAATCTACCCGCGCTCGCTGTCGATGCCTCGCGCCTGGGCAACGCCTTGGGGAATTTGCTGGACAATGCACTGGCCTACACCGACCGGGGCGGGCGCATCACCCTGGCAGCCAGCGCGGCCGGCGACGGTGTTTCCCTGTCCGTGGCGGACACCGGGATTGGCAT
>JBGQLF010001209.1:0-3817 GCA_041499985.1 Gemmataceae bacterium | reverse complement strand
TGAAGTAAGACAGGCTGTGCGGATAGATCCACAAGCTGCTGGCGATCAACCACACCAAGGACGCGGCGGCCACCAGCGCTATCCGCACGTCCTTCAGGACACAGGGCTGTGCCACTTTGCCCACCCAGATGAACACGAAGGGGAAGGTCGGCAGGACGTACCTGAGGTGGTGTGTGAAGCCAGTTTGCGAACTCACCAGGGCCAGGATGGTTACCGCCGGCGCCAGGAGGATCACTTCGTCCCGCCAGCGCCCCGAGGGGTTGGGTAGGCGTAGGGTCACCAGGAGCGCGAGCAAGGCGAGCAGCCAGGTGCCCAGGGGTACCTTGATGGCCAGCGCGTAGAGGTAGTAGTACCACCAGCCGCCGTCCTCCCTCCACTCCCCCCCCAAGTAGGAGCGCACCCTCCTCTCGAAATCCACCCGCTGCGTGTCGATGCCGAGGAGGTAGTCCTGGGGGAGAGGCACGGGAACGGCGGCCAGCCAGGTGCCGGCGAAGCGATTGCCGCCGAAGCCGTCCTTCCCTTCCGGCCCAGCCAGGGCGTGGCTGACAAACTGATAGTCGCCCAGCGGCCGCAAGGAGCCGGTGAACTCGTAGCCGGCATTGAGTACCAGCAGTCCCAGCCCCAGCGCCAGCCCCAGTTGGGCCCCTTCGCGCGTTCGACCGAGGCACGGCGTGGCCTGGGGCCCCAGACGCCAGGCTGCCCACAGCACCGGCCAGAGCGCGAAGAACACGACGGGCGTTTTCTTGGTCAGCGCTGCCAACCCCAGGGCCAGCCCGGCCAGAGCGGCCGCCTCCCAGCCCGGCGTGCGGAGCCAGCGCCAAAAGGCGTAGCAGGCCAGCGCGCCCAGGGCTGTGGTGGCGACATCGGGGGTGAGCAACTGGGCGTGGGCCAGCACGTTGGGACAGAAGCACCACAGCGCCAGGGCCAGCAAGCCCGAGGCCGGTCCGTAAAGATCGCGGGCCCAGCGGTAGCAGACGTAGCCGCCCAGCAGGCTGAACGGCAGGCAGGCCCAGCGCCCCAGCGTGAACAGCCAAAACACCCGGCCCCCATTGGCGCTCAGAAAAGTATACGCCGCCTCCCTGTCCGGCCGCGCGCCCGGCCGGTCGTCGATCCAGCCCCAGTTGGTGGCAGGGTTGGCCAAGGACACCGGCAGGGCCGCCACCATCCGCACCAGGGGCGGGTTGACGCGGCAGAGTTCGTAGCGGCCCAGTTCCCAGTGGCTCAGCCCCGCCACCAGGTAACGGGGCTCGTCCGTAGTGGGGGCGTGTCGTGCCGACATCCATCCCAGCAGGCTGGCGTGTATCAGGAGCAGGGTGCCGACGAGCCAGGGCCAGCGCCCGACGTGTCTCATGAGGATTACCTCCCGGGCTGTCCGGTGTTCCTGCCCTACGCCGCCCCGCGCCGGCACCATCACGAGGTCGGAAGCCGATCGCCTCGGTTGCCGTCCGTTCGTAAGGTCCCCCGGCGAAACGACTGTACTCAAGGTGAACGCGGCTGCCAACCGCGCAGCGTCCACAAGGTGACAGCCGCTTCCACCCCGTCTTGCCACCGGATTTTCTTCCCTTCCGGAACACTCCGGGGTCTATACTTTACGGGTACTTCCTGGATCTTGAGCCCCAGGCGACACGCCTTGGCCGTGACTTCCGGGCAGAACTCGAAGCGCACGCAGGAGAGGTCCATCTGGCGCAGGACCTGCGTCGGAAACACCTTGAAGCAGCTGGCCTCATCCGTGAGGCGAACCCCGTACAGCCACCACAACCAGAGGTTGAGGAAAGCCACCCCCACGCGGTTCCATTGCCACGGCCGTTCACCAGCACCCATACCCCTGAGGAACCGCGCCCCGTACACGACATGCGCCCGTCCCTTGAGGATCGGCTCGAGGAGGCGAGGGTAGTCCCGGGGGTCGTACTCGAGGTCCGCGTCCTGGACGAGCGTGTAGCGGCCACAGGCTTTCTCCAAACCGGTGCGGATGGCCGCCCCCTTCCCACGGTTGATGCCATGCCTCAGAAGCAGGACCCCTGGGTAGCCCTCCCACCGCCGCAGGATCGTGCTGGTCCCGTCGTCCGACCCGTCATCCACGACGATAACCTGCTTCTCGTAAGGGACCTCCATGACGCGGCTTAAAAGGATGTCGATGGTGGCCACTTCATTATAAACCGGCACGATCACCGTCAGGAAGACCGTGCTGGACGCGTTGGTAGGTACAGGCCCTGCCGGAGAATCGGATTCCGCCACCTGGCAGCCCAGTGGGGTGGACCCATCAACCCGGACGTACTCACTCCCGGTGGTCATGCGGCATATCCATGGCGAGGGGCCAGGAATTCTCTGAGCGCAACGGCTGCTCCCCCCCAGTGGGACGGTCAACTCCGTGGGAGCGACGATCTGGGCTGTCAAGCGCTGGCCCAGGCCAGGTCGGGCTGCCGCGGGGTCAGGGTCCGGGGCACGACGTTAGCAAACGTCAGCAGCTGGCTGGCGACGACCAGGAAGACAAACGCCATAAACCGATTCCGGCAATCTCTAAAAGTCCGAAACCACCTCCCCCCCGTCAGGCGTCATGAGGGCTCTTACCGTTTTTTCCAGCGTCCCGTGCGCGATCATCCGGACGGAACCGTCAACGAAAACGAACTGTGCCCCTCCCGGGTGGGCTGCCCCCCAGTTCCACCGGAAGAACCACCACCCTCCTCGGGCATCTTGGAGGACGCTCGATCCCCTGCGTTCGGTACCTCCGGAGCTGCCGACAAAAAACGGCTTGTCCCAGTACCAAGTTCCTGTCACGTAGTCGTTCGGGTCCATCGCCTTCTCGCCTGCCAGGACCGTGTGCGACGTACCGTCGGTCACCTCCGCCAACTGGCGGCAGCGCGGCCGGGCCGGCACGAGGAAGCCGTTGGCTGCATAATCGGTCTTGCCCCAAGCCCAACCACCCCCCTCAGAGCTAGCGCGGGAATCTCCGGCAAAAACTGGTTGTGCCTGCACGGGCCGACGGCTCGGGCAAGCATACAACCGAACTGGCTTGGTCCAGTCCCGGTTGCGGTACAGGTTCTCCAGTTCCACGAAAGGAAGGATGGCGTAGGCCCAGGAGCCGGGCTGATTCCGGGGAGAACGACCAGGCTGACCGACACCATAGCGAAACGTTCGCGGAGGCTGAAAAAGGTAGGAGGTGAGCGAGACGTAGACGCTGCGGCCGTCCGCCGCGCGGATCAACTGGGTCGGGTCCCACCCTCCGTTGCTGGGGAAGAGCTGGAAAGTGTCGTGGTGGTTCTGGAGGGCGAGGCCGATCTGCTTGAGATTGTTCTGGCAGCTCAGGCGATTGGCGGCCTCGCGCAGCTCCTGCACCGCGGGCAGAAGCAGTCCGATCAGCAAGGCCGTGATCCCGAGCACCATGAGGAGCTCGATGAGCGTGAAGGCCAACCGATTCGAGGAGCGGCAAAGTCGCATGGCGTTACCTCCCACAGGAGTGAACCATCCTGGCCTGCACAGGGGCTTGGCTGGATCAATCGCTGGGACTCTCAACGAGACAATCCAGACTCGGTTTCTTAACGAGGTATTGAAGTCCGGTCCGGCAAGGGCCGGCAAGGGTCGCGCGGCGTGCCAGCCGACGCGGGCGCGCCGGCCGAGGTGCTTCTGCGCGCCATTAGCCCCTAGCACAGTAGGAATCATAACTACCATCGTGAACGGTTACTGCCACGCTTCCTATTCCACCATCCGCAAGTTCCTGCGCGATGTGCTCGAGGTGACGATTTCCCGGGGCCAGTTGGCCAAGGTGATCGGCAAGGTCAGCCAAGCTCTGGACGCGCCCTATCAGGAACTGCTGGACCAC
>JBGQLF010001208.1:0-3823 GCA_041499985.1 Gemmataceae bacterium | reverse complement strand
GTCGAGCAGTTCGGGATGGCTGGGCGGATTGGCGTCGGTCAAGTCGTCGACCGGCTCCACCAGCCCGATGCCGAAGAAATGACCCCAGAGCCGATTGACAGCGGCGCGGGCAAAAAACGGATTGTCCGGCGCGACGAGCCAGTCGGCCAGGGTCTGGCGCGGGCTGTGCGCCGAGGGCCAGCGGGGTTCCGTGCCATCCAGGAAGCGAGCAAGGGCGACGCGCTGGCCACCCGGAATCTCCAATTGCGGACGGTTGAACTCCTTGGAGAGGGGGGCGAAGAAAGCCGCCTGGCTCCAGAACTGATCGCGTTTCCAGCGCGCGAACGGATGATCATGGCACTGGGCGCACTCCAGGCGCACGCCCAGGAAGAGCCGGGTTGTGCCGGCGGCCAATTCCTCCGGCTTGCTCTCTTTGGCCAGGTAGAAGGCGCGCGGAGAGGGCTGCTTCGGATCCAGGCGCGGGTCGTCCAGAGGGAAAGTGAGGATCGCCCGCACCATGTGGTCGTAGCCGACCTCGTCCGCCAGCTGTTGCCGTAACCACTCTTCCAGGGCGGGCAAGGCACCGAGCTGGCGGGGATTGACTTCGGCCTCCGGCACGAGCAGCAAGCGCCAGACCGTGCTGAAATGGGTGATATACCCGGGACCATCGAGCAAGCGCTCGATCAGGCGCGCGCGTTTGTCCGGCGCGGTGTCGGTGAGAAAGTGGCGCAGTTCGGCGACCGGCGGAATCTTGCCGGTGATATCCAGATAAATGCGGCGCACAAACTCCGCATCGTCGGAACGCGGCGCCGGCGTGACCTGGGCTGCTGCCCAGCCGGCCGCGATCCGCTCGTCGATCTGCCTGGCCAGCTGCTGGGCGTCTGCCGGTGCACGCGCCACGGGGCCGAGCAGCAGTATGCAACACCCAAGGATCCGCCAACAGGAACTGGCCACGCGTTCATCCTTTGCAACTGGGGAGAGCCGTTTGGGGGCAGGGCAGGCATCGTGCCGTGGCGAGAGCAGACGCCTGTTCTCGCAGGGGCGGTTGCGATGCTATTCAAAGGCCTGATCGAGCACTTGTCAAGAAGCTGCAATGCTTCCCACCTACTCACTTGCCGCGCCCCTTCGGTTCCTTGTTCAGCGACGCCTTGGTAAAGTTCCGCAGCGCCCGGACCGTTCGGCCATACATGACCACGGCGGTCGTCGACAGCTTGGCGCCGGGCGGCTCGTCCAGGAACGGCATGAATTTGTCGGGGAAGCCGGGCATCGTGCAGCCGATGCAGACGCCGCCGACGTTGGGGCAGCCGCCGATGCCGCCCATCCAGCCGCGCTTGCCGACGTTGCACTGCACCACCGGGCCCCAGCAGCCTTGCTTGACGATGCACTTGCGCGAGCCGTACTCCTGGGCAAAATCCGCCTGTTCGTAGTAGCCGGCCCGATCACAGCCCTCGTGGACAGTTTGGCCGAATAACCACGTTGGCCGTAGCTCCTCGTCCAGGGAGATCATGGGGGCCCGGCCTGCCGCCTGCCACAGGAGGTGGAGCAGCGTCTCCATGAAGTTGTCCGGCTGGACGGGACAGCCGGGCACGCAAACAATGGGAATGCCCGCCTTGGACTTCCACTGCCACCCCAGGTAGTCGGGCAGACCCATACAGCCGGTGGGATTGCCGGCCATGGCATGGATGCCCCCGTAGGCGGAACAGGTCCCGGCTGCGAGCACGGCCCACGCCTGGGGAGCGAGGCGGTCGATCCAGGTACAGGTCGGAATCGGCTGGCCGGTGGCCCGGTCGGTACCGAGGCCGGCCCAATAACCTTCGCTCTTGTTCCGCTCATTGGGGATCGATCCCTCGACAACCAGGATGAAGGGCTCGAGTTTCCCCTGGGCCGCCTGCTCAAAAGGGCGGAGGAAGTCGTCGCCGACGGCATAGGCCAGAACCGGGTTGTGGAAATTCACGCGCGGCAGACCGGGGATGGCGCCCAGGACCAGGTCCTCGAGGCTAGGCTGGGTGGCGGCGGTCATGGACACCGTATCGCCGTCGCAGCCGAGCCCGGCAGTGATCCAGAGGATGTCGATCGCCGCGATGGCAGGCGGGGTCTGGGTCTTTCGGCCGTAGGGAACCGAGGTGTCTTCCATGGGAGGATCTCTCGTGTGTCTTTCTTTCAATCCTTGTTGTGCTGGATTGGGCACCTCAGCCCCCACGCCGAACCGACCGAGGAGATTATTCTAGGCGCACCGGGCCCCAGGAACACCAGGTCTTTAGTGGGAACAGCGCATTCTCGACGAGCGTTGGCGAGCAGGCGCGTCAACCCCCTGATGGCCTATCCACATCAGGAGGCTGACGCCCTCCGCTCGCCAGGCGAGGAGAGCCCAGAGATGCCAGCAGCTCCTGCAAGACATGGAAGTCGACCGGCTTGGCCACATGCGCGTGGAAGCCTGTGTCCTGCGAACGCTGACGGTCGCCCTCGCTGGCGTAGCCGGTCAGGGCGACGAGCACCGTTCCGTTCAGCCCCGGGTGCGCCCGCAATTGCTGGGCCACGGCGTACCCGTCCATCCCGGGCAGCCCAATGTCGAGGAGCACGACATCGGGCCGGTAGGCTGCCGCTACCTTGAGGGAGGAAGGCCCATCGTAGGCAGTCTGCACGTCGTTGCCGGTCAGACGCAGTAGCATGGCGAGAGTGGTCGCAGTGTCCACGTTATCGTCGACGACGAGGATGCGCCGGAGGGACGACACCATACCTTCACCTTGCCCCACGTTACCGCATTCGAGAAAAAGTCTGCGAGCGTTTGCTTGCATCGCTTGTTTTGCCGCCAAGATGCCGGGCCGGTGGTCGCGGCGGAAAAAGGGTCTTGCGCGATCCGTGCAGGAGTGACGAGGCCCGCCCGTGCTCCGCCCAGGGGGGCTGGCCCTACCGTGCGTAGAGATTTGCCGCCCGGTCATTCTACCTCAAACACGGCCGAAAGGAAGATGCGCTGCCGCGGAATGCCCGTTGTGGAGCCTGCGGCGCGTTCGCGCTTAGCGAGGAATCCGCTACCTGGTAGAATGAAGAACGCGAGCGCAAAGAACGTCCGTGACAGACTGCTTCGAGCCACCGCCCTCGGACCCATGTGCCTAGAGGTCTACGAAGATGAGCCGGCAGCACGACAACGCCTGGGGGTTACAACGCGACCCGGAATGGGAGGCCATCGAGGCGTATCGCCGTCCGCTGCCGCACGCCGTGGCCGTGGCGGAGTGTGACGCACTCAGGGAACAGTGCCTCCAGATGTGGCACCGGAAGGCCGCCGGGATGGTCGACCGCAAGGATATCGTGCGAACGCTTCGCGCCAAGAAGATTCCCTTCGTCTTGACGGGGACTCATGGCATCAGCGGCTGGACGGGGCGTGTCCGCGCCACTTACGACGTGGACATCCTCGTGAAGGCCGGCCGGAACTACGCGCGGGCCGTGAAGGCTTTGCGCGAGCTGTATCCCTCCTTGGAGGTCCGCCTCTTCGCCGGTGTGACAGGCTTTTTCTTACCCGGGGAGAAGCAGTCGCTGATCGACGTGACCTATCCCCACCGGGCCGATCTCCAGGAAACGCTGGCCACGGCCATCTGGGTGGAAGAAGGTACCCTGCGCTACCGTATCCCGACGCTGGAAGCCGCCTTGGCCAACAAGTACGGGGCCATGGTCACTCCTACCCGGAGCGCCGGTAAGAGGGGCCAGGATGCGGTCGATTTCGCGTTCATGGTGGAGCACTCCACGGATGAGGGCCGGCAACCGATCGACCTCGACCAGCTCGCGCTGCTGGGCGAGAAAGTCTGGCCGGGCGGAGGAGGCGCGGAAATCCTCCGCCTGGTGGAGGACG
>JBGQLF010001207.1:0-3827 GCA_041499985.1 Gemmataceae bacterium | reverse complement strand
GCGTACCATCTGTGGCGGCCATTTTTGTTGCCGGGCATAGGCGACGAGGCACTCCACGTCCTCGCGGACCGACTTCAGGAGAGGCCCACCCAGACGCTGGAGGTAGCCTGCCATATACTCGATGGCTTCGTCAGCAGCGTCCGGCTGAACGGCCGTGTCATCGGAACCGGTCAGAAAGACCGTGGCGTGGAGGACAGCCAGCAACAAGGGGTTGACCGCGAGCTCGGGGGGAATGAGCGGAAAAACCGCCGCTCCTTCCGGAACTTCGCGTTCGTCTTCGCCGGCCATCTCATCCCCCTGCCACGGCGGGGATAATGCTCAGCTCGTCGCCATCTTGCACGGCCGTACCAAGGTTTTCCAGGTAGCGGATATCTTCATCATTCAGGTAGACATTGACGAATCGGCGCACCTGGCCGTTGTCGAACAGCCGTTGGGTAATGCCAGGAAACTTGCGGCCCAGATCGTCGAGCGCCGCCTTGACCGTGGTGCCGGCAACTTCGACGACGGCTTGCCCCTCGGTTTGTGGCCGCATCGGCGTCGGAATATGGATATGAACGGACATAAAAGCTCCCTTAATGCATGGATCCCCGAAGGACACCCGGAGTAGGGGTCCTTCGGGGATAGAAACTCAAACCAGTGCCTCTTCGCGGGTGCCTTCGACGACTCCCTCAAACTCTTCCAGCGATGGCTTGATCACCGCCGGTCGCTGCAACCGGTCGGCGACGGCGTCTTGCGTCTTGAGACCATTGCCCGTAATGCACAGCACAATCTCTTCGTCCCGTGCAATCCGGCCCTGCTCGATCAGTTTGCGCGCGACCGCGACCGTGACGCCGCCGGCCGTTTCGGCGAAGATGCCTTCGGTGCGACCCAGCAGCACCATGGCGTCGGCGATCTCCGTATCGTTGACATCCTCCGCCCAGCCACCCGAGTCGCGGATCACTTTGAGCGCGAAATAGCCATCGGCCGGGTCGCCAATGGCCAGCGATTTGGCGATGGTGTTCGGCCGGCGCACGGGCCGGTGCGCGTCCCAGCCATTCTTCAACGCCTGGCTGATGGGATTACACCCGGTTGCCTGGGCGCCATGAATCTTGCAGCGGGGAACAGCGATCAGGCCGACGCGCGCCAACTCCTGAAAGGCCTTCTGGACTTTGCCAATGAGGCTGCCGCCGGCCATGGGCACCACGACGTGGCGTGGGGTGCGCCAGCCCAGCTGCTCGGCGATCTCGAAGCCGACCGTCTTCGATCCTTCGGCATAAAATGGCCGCAGGTTGATGTTGACGAAGCCCCACCCATATTTGAACGCCACCTGGGTGCACAAGCGGTTCACCTCATCGTAGGTGCCGGTTACGCCGATCACCTTGGCCCCGTAGATGCTGGTGCCGAGGATCTTGGAGCGCTCCAGGTCCGCGGGCATGAAGATGTAGCTTTCGAGACCGGCGGCGGCGGCATTGGCGGCAACGCTATTGGCCAGGTTGCCCGTCGACGCACAGCCCACGGTACGAAAGCCGAACTCGCGGGCCTTGCTCAGAGCCACCGAGACGACCCGGTCCTTGAACGAGAGCGTGGGAAAATTGACGGCATCGTTCTTGACCCATAACCGTTCGACCCCCAGTGCTTCAGCCAGGCGATCCGCGCGCACCAGCGGCGTGCCCCCGACCTGCAGTCCGACGGTCGGATCCCCGTCGATCGGCAGCAGTTCGCGGAAGCGCCACATGGTGTTGGGCCGCAGCTCGATCTTGGAACGGCTCAGCGCCTCAGCGATGCCGTCGTAGTCGTAATCCACTTCGAGGGGGCCGAAATCCTCCGTGCAGAAGTTGAGAGGCTCCTTGGGATACGTCTTGCCACACAAACGACACTTCAGGCCGCGAACAAAATCGACAGGCACGTGCTCGATCCTCCTGGATAAGAAACGGAAAGGATAAATGCGGGAAGCCGGCCGCTCTCCCGAGGCAGCATTCATCATTCCGGCCTTGGGGTGGATCTCTTCCAGAAAGGGAGGCGGGAGAGGCCAACAAAAAAGCCTCTTCCGGATGCAGAGAAGAAGAGGCGTGTGAAACACACGATCTTATCTCTCCCGGCCGGACCGGGTGGGAATTAGCACCAGCATCGACCTTTCGGACGACCGGTTGCTGTGGCGTCGCAGGGCCGTTTCCCTCAGCCACTCTGGATAAGATGCTCACCAAGTTGTCATGAAGATTGTAAGAGCCAGGCCACCGCAGAGCAATCCTCTTGCCGAGAATTTTGACAGAATTTCAAAGATTGCCCGACCGAAGGCGTTCCGCCCCCGCTCCCTGGGAAAAGGGGAACTCGTGGCTCAGCGGCGCACTTCGCCTTGGCCCCGTTCTCATGATTCGCTATAGTCCGGCCCCATTGGGGATACCCTTCACGGCCATTCACGAGGAGACGAAGGATGCGCCGACTCGCCTGGTTGCTGGGCACGGGGATGGTGTTGCTCCTGATGGCCGGGTCGCCGGTCGCCGCTGCCGATACCGAGACGCGCGATTTTACCGTGTTCATCGACGGCAGGAACGCTGGGACCTATCAGATGAGAATCACTCGCCAGGACGATGGCACCCGAGTGATGTTGGGTCAGGCCGACGTGCACATCCGTTACTTGTTGGTCTACAACTACACCTACCAGTATCGCGGCACGGAAGTGTGGAAGGACGGCCGTTTGCGGAGCCTGAATAGTCAGGCCAACGATAACGGCAAGACTTTTAACGTTCAGGCATCCGGCCAGGCCGACGTGCTGAATCTAACGGTCAACGGCCAGGAGCGCCGCCTACGCCCTGACGTCTGGACCAGTACCTATTGGTGTCTGCCTGAGGCCAAGTATCGCCCGGATGCCCAGTATCGTAATAAGGCCATCCCTCTGCTCGACGCCGACACAGGGCGCTCTGCCGATGATGGGGTGTTGCAGTATATTGGCAGGGAGCATATGAACGTGACCGGTCAGGTCCAGGATTGTACACACTACAAGGTCTGGGGCCTCAACCCGACCGATCTGTGGTACGACTCCCAGGAACGACCGGTTCGGCAAGAATGGATCGAAGACGGTCACCGCGTGGTATGGGAGCTGACGCGCATCAGCCGCTAAGGTGGGAAGCGCTCTTGCCAAAATGAGTAGAAGTTGGTTTCTTTACGCAGATTGGAGCGGCCCAGGGCCCGCTAGGAAAGGATTCCATTCTAGCCAGGAAGGTGAAGCATGCCGGACCGCGAGACCATTCGCCAAACCCTCATCGAACTGCTCGAAGCCGACACCGGGGAAAAGTACCCGGCCCTCGAAGAGACGCAAAACCTGCGCGAGGAGCTAGGACTGGACTCGGTGGATGTCGTCAGCATCGTCTCGCAGATTGAAAGGCGTTTCCGGATTCGCTTAACGCACCAGGAGCTGGAGACGCTGGTGACGGTGGGCGATGTCCTCAACCTGCTCCAGGCCAAATTGTCGGCTGGTCCGGAAGCCGCCGCGGCCTAGTAGAACTATCCACGAAGCACACGAAGGGACACCCAAAATCAAGCAAGCTTGATTTTGGGTGTCCCTTCGTGTGCTTCGTGGGCCGTCTTCTAGGCTGCCTGTCGCAGCAGCTCCTCCGGGCCGGGCAGTGCGATGACGCGCTGCAAGGCCGCGAAGGCGTCGAGCAGGCCGTCGATGGACGCGGGCAAGTGGTTGGCATTCACCTGCACACGCAGCACGCCGGCATGGTACGGCACCGCACTGTGCCCCTGCTCCTTCAGCCACTCGGCCAGCGCTTCGACTTCCTTGCGCGACGAGCAGTAGACGATGCCCGATTCGCCATCGTGTCGGTCGAGGATGCCGATCAACTGGG
>JBGQLF010001206.1:0-3828 GCA_041499985.1 Gemmataceae bacterium | reverse complement strand
GGCGAAGACCGTGACCTGGCGCGTCGCTGGGTCGATGCGCAGGACGTTGTGGCCGACATAATCGGCGACATACATGATCCCCTGCCGGTCGAAGACGATGCCGTTGCCCGTACTCTTGCCCGGCAACTCCACGAAGACCTCGCCCTTGCCCGCAGGCGTGATCTGGCCAATCGTCTGTTGTTTGGCGAAGTTGACCACGAAGATATTGCCCTTGGCGTCGCAGGCGGGGCCTTCGATCCCCGGCGTGAACTCTTTCTCCTTCGTGAGCGGCGTGGCCACGAACAGCTTTTCCTTGTCGTCTCCGCGGGAAAGGCCGTAGCCTCCCAGGGCGGCGAGGCCAAGCGCGAGAAAGACAGGCCAAGAAAGAACACGGGTTGACATTCCGATGCTCCTGATCAGGGTGGCTCCTCAACGAACGGCGGCAGCGAAGGTGCGTTTCGTGACCATGAGTCCGCTCCCCACTGGACGAGTAACTGCGAAAGGGCATTTCCCTCGCCGGGAGGATTGGCGATAGTATAACGAGTGTAGCCCCGCCAGCAAAAGACTCTCCGGGTTCAAGGACAAATCCGGGTGGCGGGGAGGACACACTCAGCCGCTCAGCAGCGCGGTCTGGTCCCTGGAGGTTCCAAAGGACTGCTTCAAGGACGAGTGAAGCGGTAGGCGATCGCTTCCCTACAGGTGTTCGCGGCCTTGGTAGCGATCGAGCAACGACCCACCGATCGCAATTGATTTTTCTTTCCGCCCTCGAGAGGTCTTCAATAATGCTCTCACTTTTTGGCAAACCGTTCCGTCTGTGCGACCGCCTGTCGCGACGCCAGGTCCTTCAGGTTGGCGCCCTGAGCTTTGGTGGTTTCTCCCTCTCCCTAGCCAACCTCTTTCGGGCCGAGGCCCTGGCGGGCGAAGGATCGCGCCGTCACAAGTCCGTCATCAACATCTTCCTGGGCGGTGGGCCGCCGCACCAGGATATGTGGGACATCAAGACCGAGGCCCCCAGCGAGATCCGCGGTGAATTCCAGCCGATCGCCACCCGCGTCAGCGGCATCCAGATCGGCGAGGTCTTCCCCCGGCTGGCGGCTATCATGGACAAACTGGCCATCATTCGCTCCGTCGTCGGCGCCACTCCCGATCACGACGCCTTCCAGTGCATGACGGGCTGGTCGCCGCGGGATCTACAGGCCGTCGGTGGCCACCCCAGCCTGGGGGCAGTCGTCTCCAAGGTCCAAGGCCCGGTCGATGCGTCGGTGCCTCCTTTCGTCGGCTTGGCGCAACGAACGAAGGAGATCCGGTGGTCGGACGCGGGAAAACCGGGGTTCCTGGGGCCGGCCTACGCGGCGTTCAAGCCAGACGGCCCGGCCCTGGAGAACATGCAGCCCAAGGGCATGACGCTGGAGCACCTGGCCGACCGCCGCCGTCTGTTCGCCAGCTTCGACACGATTCGCCGGGAGATCGATGCCAGCGGTCAGATGCAAGGGATGGAGGCTTCCACTCAGCGAGCCTTTGACGTCCTGACATCGAGCAGGCTTCTGGAGGCCCTGGACCTCAACCGGGAATCGGATAAGGTCCGCGCCCGCTACGGCAACGGCAAGCCCTACCAGTATCAGTTCGACGGCGCGCCGACGGTGAACGAGCACCTCCTGCTGGCGCGTCGACTGGTCGAGGCGGGCGTGCGGGTTGTGACCCTCTCGTACGGTCGCTGGGACAGTCACCGAAAAAACTTTGATCTCGTGCGCGACCATGGGAGCAAGCTGGACCGGGGACTGACTGCCCTCATCGAAGATTTGCACGAGCGCGGTTTGGAGAACGATGTGACCGTGATCGCCTGGGGCGAGTTTGGCCGCACGCCGCGCATCAACAAGGACGCAGGCCGTGACCACTGGCCCCAGGTCAGCTGTGCCTTGCTGGCTGGTGGTGGCATGCGGCTGGGTCAGGTCATCGGCGCGACCAACCGACTCGGTGAGTATGCGACGCAACGGCCTGTGCATTTTCAGGAAATCTTCGCGACGCTCTACCACAACCTCGGCATCGACCCACAAAACACCCTGCTCAAGGACCCCACGGGCCGACCCCAGTACCTGAGCGAGCGCTCCGTCGTTCAGGAGTTGTTGGGATAAAGGTAAGTAACTTCCTCCCGCCTCCTCAATCCGTCTCCGGGGTGACGAAGATCGAGGGTTGGTCCGTTGATAATGGAGTTCCTCCATGCTCTCCATACTGGGTCGCAGCGTTCGCTTGTGTGACGGCATCACTCGTCGCGAGGCCCTTCGCGTCGGCGGCTTGGGATTCACGGGGTTGATGTGGTCCGATTGGCTGCGGGCCCGCGCCGCGAACGCCGACCAAGCCCATAGCGACAGAAAGACGGCGGGACGGTTCGGCAAAGCCAAGGCATGCATCCTGATCTTCAATTACGGCGGCCCTTCGCACCTGGATACCTGGGACCTGAAACCCGATGCCCCCAAGGAAATCCGGGGTGAGTTCCAATCCGCTGTCACCCGGGTACCGGGAATCGCGATCACCGAGCATTTGCCGCGCCTCGCCACCCTGGCGAATCACTACGCCATCATCCGATCCGTCCACCATCGCGACAACGACCACGCCATCGGCGCTTACCTGGCCTTGACGGGCTATTCCCACCCCAAGAACGCCATCCTGGGCATCGAGCCGCCGGCGAGCCCCCAGGATATGCCGTCCGTGGGATCGGTGGTCGGCAAGCTGCGCCCCGCGGACAAGCCCGTGTTTCCGTACGTCACCCTCGGAGAACTGCGCCATTTCGGCAACAACGACAGCATGGGCCAGAATGCGGGCTGCCTGGGCAAGATCCATGACCCCTTCACGGTTCCCTTCCTGCGGCCCGTAACCGGAGCACTGGACATTCCCAGCGTCGCGTCCCTCTGGGCGGAGGTTGATGCCCCCCGGCTGGATGGACGCCGACAGTTGTGGGAACAGATGAGCCGCGCCGTCCCCCTGCGGGAGGCCACGGCAGCCACTCGCAACCTGGACGGTTTTACGCACAAGGCCTATGAACTCCTCGGCTCCCCGGCCAGCCGCGATGCCTTCGACCTGGCGAAAGAACCACACAAGGTCCTGGAAGCGTACGGCCCGACCCCTTTTGCCCAGAACTGCTTGCTGGCACGGCGGCTCGTCGAGGGGGGAGTCCCGATGGTCACCGTCTACTCGTACGGGAATCGCGACTGGGATACGCATGCAGACAACTTCCAGGCCCTGAAAAACACGTTGCTTCCCACGACGGACCAAGCCGTTTCGGCCCTCCTGAACGATTTGGACAGCCGTGGACTACTGGACGAGACGCTCGTCGTCTGGATGGGCGACATGGGCCGCACGCCACACATCAACAAGTCCGCGGGCCGCGACCACTGGTCCTTCTGTTATTCGATCGTCCTGGCCGGGGGCGGAGTTCGCGGTGGGCAGGTTTACGGCTCCTCCGATCGCAGCGCGGCCTATCCATCGGTCAACCCGGTTAGTCCTGCCGATGTCGCCGCAACGATCTACCACTGCTTGGGCATCGATCCCCAGGCCCATGTAACGGACCAGCAAGGTCGTCCCTTCGTCGTCAGTGTGGGCAAACCGCTCCAGGCGCTGCTGGGGTAGAAGTAGTGTTCATTGCAGCTGAATAAATCGGTGGGCCGGACACTTTTGCCCCTAAGATCTGCTGATGGCGCAACTGTGGACCTACAACGATGGCCTGAATCAACAATTCGGCCCGCCGTTGTTGCCCTGAGCGGAGGCGCTCGTTCCCAACCGCCTGGGAGGCAGGAAGGCCATGAGGAACCACCGCTGGGCAACTTGCCTGGTGGTCAGCATCGGGTTGTTGGC
>JBGQLF010001205.1:0-3832 GCA_041499985.1 Gemmataceae bacterium | reverse complement strand
CGCGTGGGTTCGCTAGAGACCTTCAACAGCCATCTGTGCAACGCCGCCATCCTGGCTGAGCGCAAGATCCCCGTGACCATCGGGACCGCCTTCGAAGGGTACGTGCCCAAAACGCGCGTGCTCCGTCACGAAGCGGCCGTTGCCATGGTCAATGGCCTGGGATTCGAGCGTGCCTTACGGGCGATCACCCTGGATGCCGCCCAGGCTCTGGGCATTGCGGATCGCTTCGGCAGCGTTGAGGTCGGCAAGGTCGCGGATCTGGTGCTGTATGATGGCGATCCGTTCGAGCACACGACGCATGTGATGCACACCGTCCTGGATGGCCGGGTGATCTACGACCGGGCGGAGTACTTGAAGCTGCCGTTCGAGCGGCGAGCGTTGCCGCTGGTAGGGGGAGACGCCGGCTGCTGCATGGGTGCCTGGTGGTAATCACGGGTTCTGAGCCCGACGCGCCAGCGAGGGAGGCAGCCTCTCCCTCGCTGGCGCGTCGGGCTCAGAACAAGCACGGCGCCTCCGTATTACTTGGCCGGCCGGTCCAGGAGAGCCGGTTTCAACGTCCACGCCTGCCGCTTGGCTAGCTCCATCATCGCTGGCGCGCGGAAGCCGCGTGGGAAGATGACCCAACCCCACAGGTTTGGTCCGTCCTCGGCCACATACGTCGCGGCCTGAAGCTTCGCCGGTGTCACCCTGGCTTGGACTCCTTCCTGGATCGGTTTCCCACCCAAGGCACTCAGCGTGGCGCTGGCCAGAGCTTGCAAATACGCTTCCGGCGGGACGGCCACGCTTCCCAGCCATACGCTGGAGGGGATCCGTCCGTGTCGCTGCAAATAACCCGCCACGTCGGCGGCCGTCCGGTTGAACTGGCTCGCATCCACCCAGAGGGGTTCCGCCAGCACCGGTGCCCCGCTCGACGGTCCATGAGGGGTCGCTCCCAAGGTGAGCGCAGCCGGCCAGCGCCCTATGGCTTGTTCCACCACGAACTCATTCAAGAGACTGAAGATCTCGCTGGCCGCCAGCGTATGGTCGCCGCGCTTCTGGAAACTCACCTCCTCCTGGACGGCCTTGGCGATGGCCCCGATCTCAGCCATGCTGAAGGGGCGCCCGCGGGCCTTGTCGCGATACACGTTGGCCGCCTCGGTGGCGGTGATGAATTGCACCTCGGGAAACCGTTTGATGAAGTGAATATATCCCTCGAATGTCTGGTACGCAGTCTTACTCTCCTCGGCGGTTTTGGTCGGCGGCAGACGCCACTGTTCGCGCGGTGGATTGGCGCCATTACGGAAATTGACGCCGTCCCAGAACTCCTTGTGCACGAACTCACAGGGGTGATAGAAGATACTCACGATCCCGCCGCCTTCGGCCAGGAGCTTTTGGCGCGCAGCCAGGAATTTGCCCTCCGCTTCCTCCAGGTCGTTCGGCCCGCCGAGACCGGTCCGGAGTTGATGCGCGAGTTTGTAGAGCGTGAGCACGCCGCAGTAGTAGAAGGGACGATCATCCAGACGAACATGGTTGCCCGCATCGAGGTAGACCTCCATGCCCCAGTTGCGCATAGCGCCGTAGACTTGCGGCCCCCAGGAGCTGCCCGGTTGACCGTAGCAGCTTGGAGCCGAGCCGAAGATGCGTTCCACGTCGTCGCGTCCCGGCTTTTCGCGCCGGTCGAATTCGGCGACGCCCTCGTCCCAGCCCAGGTTGGCCAGGTACATCGCCGGGCTGGGTTGGAAGCTGTGGTAATTGGAATGGTAGCCGATTTCATGCTTCTTTAGCGCGGCGATCACGTCGGTCCGGCCACGGCGCTCGAGGGTGCGCGCCTTCTCGCCGACGACCTTGAACGTCGCCCGGATCTTCTCCTGGCTCAGGAAGTCGGCGACACGCAGCGCGGCGTCATCGCTGGCTGGCAGAATGTAATCCTCGGTGTCAAACCACAGGACCACGTAGATCTTTGCGGCCGCGTCGGCCGCCCAGGCGGCCGGTGCGGGGATGCTCCAGACGCAGAGGAAGACCGCCCAGAAGATCCAGGATTTGTTGGTATTTCTGCCGCCCATGCGTGTAGCTCTCCGAGAGGCCCCTGCTCGTACTTCAGTGATGCTGCTGCCAAGCTGAAGCGTATCCCCCAACGGGGACAGCAGCAAGAGGACCAGCGACACTTCCCGCGCTTTCCTGCAAGCAGAGTCTTGCTACGCAGCCCTGTCCTCGCTTATCCTACAGGTGCCCGGGACCTTCCTGCGGAGGTCCCAGGACCTACCGGCGCAGGCTACAACGACTGCCTGATCCAACCTTGGCACAAGGAGACGAACCCTTGACGAAGCACACTCTTGCTAACCCCGCCTCGACGTCACGTCGGGATTTCCTCAAGACATCGACCGCATCCATCGCCGGCGCCGCTCTGGCGGGGCAACTCGCCAATGTTCACGCTGCCGGCAGCGACGTCCTGCGCGTCGGCCTGATCGGCTGCGGTGGCCGCGGCACAGGAGCAGCCACGCAGGCCCTCCACTCCGACCCGAATGTCAAGCTCGTGGCCATGGGCGATGCCTTCGGTGATCACTTGGAGCACAGCCTGAAGACCCTCAAGGCAGATGAGGAGATTGCGCGCAAGATCGACGTCAAACCCGAATACTGCTTCGTCGGCTTCGATGCCTACAAAGGTGTGCTGGCCAGCGGTGTCGATGTCGTGCTGCTGACGACGCCGCCACACTTCCGTCCCGCTCACCTCAAGGCCGCAGTCGAAGCCGGCAAACACATCTTTGCCGAAAAGCCGGTCGCGGTCGATGCGCCGGGCGTGCGTTCCGTCATGGCCTCGTGCGCCGAGGCCAAGAAGAAGAACCTGGCGCTGGTGTCGGGATTATGCTTTCGCTACGAGAACGGGAAACGCGAGACCTTCAAACGGGTCCACGACGGCGCCATTGGCGATATCGTCACGCTTCAGTGTACTTACAACACGGGCGCGCTCTGGGACAAGCCACGGAAACCCGACTGGAGCGACATGGAATGGCAGCTGCGCAACTGGCTGTATTTCACCTGGCTGTCCGGCGACCACAATGTCGAGCAACACGTGCACAGCCTCGACAAGATGGCCTGGACCATGCGCGATGAGCCTCCGATACGAGCGACCGGCGTTGGAGGCCGGCAGGTGCGCACGCAGCCGAAGTATGGCAACATCTTCGATCACCATGCGGTGGTTTACGAGTACGCCAACGGCGTCAAGTGTTTCAGCCAGTGCCGCCAGCAAGTGGGCTGCGCCAATGATGTCAACGATCACATTTTCGGCACCAAGGGGACCTGCGATGTGATGAAACACACGATCAAGGGTCAGAATCCCTGGCGTCACACCCGATCCCGGGACGCCAAGGATGATATGTATCAGAACGAACACAACGAGCTGTTCGCCAGCATCCGCTCGGGCAAGCCGATCCACAACGGGGACTATATGGCCAAGAGCACGCTTATGGCGATCATGGGACGCATGGCCACGTACACCGGGCAGGCGATCACCTGGGATCAGGCGCTCAACTCGAAGGAAGACTTGACGCCGTCCAAGTACGAATGGGGACCGCTCGCGGTGGCGCCGATAGCGATGCCCGGAGTTACGAAGTTTGTTTAGTGCATCGCTACGAATGAGCCCGACTACGGATGAGCCCGACGCGCTAGCGAGGAAGACTCCTCCTTCCCTCGCTAGCGCGTCGGGCTCATCCGTAGAGATGCATTTTTAGATCTAGTATATCTTTTTATGCGAGGCTCCCATGCGTCTCTTGGTTCTTGCCGTTCTGCTGTGCGCCGCCGGTTCCCTCGGGGCCCAGCAAGACCTGAATGTCCTCCAGCCCAACGCCGAGAGATT
>JBGQLF010001204.1:0-3833 GCA_041499985.1 Gemmataceae bacterium | reverse complement strand
CCCAGCCAAGAGGCAACTACCCAAGGGTGGTCGCGTTCCCCCCTGCGCTTCTCTTGACAGGGGGGCTGGTTCCCTCTATCCCCCTGTGGCCGGATACCTACCTGGCAGAGCAAGCGGCTCGATCGGCTCGTCGGATCGGACAACGGCTCCGAGCGCTTCGACAAGAGAGCGGTCTGACACAGGCAGCGCTGGCCCGAGCCACCGGCGTGGCCCGGACGACTATTTCTCAACTCGAAAAAGGACTTCTCCAGCCGGCCTTTGAGACGCTCACTCGAATCCTGGCAGCCATGGGTAAACAGCCCCGGGACCTGGCATGCGATCAAGACCCAGCCGAAGCCAAGGAGGAACGATGATTTCAAGAAAGCCGGAAGTCTCTTGAATTCATCGTTCCTCTTTCATCATTCCCGCGCTCATTCCGGATACAACGGCGTGCTCAAATACCGTTCGCCGAGGTCCGGCAACACGACGACGATCAGCTTGCCGGCGCTCTCCGGCCGGCGCGCCACCTGCACTGCCACATGCGCCGCGGCGCCGGAGCTGATGCCGCACAGGATGCCTTCCTCCCGAGCCATGCGGCGTGCCATCTCGAAGGAGTCCTCGTCCTTGACCTGAATCACCTCATCGACGATGTCCAGGTTGAGCACATCGGGAATGAAACCGGCGCCGACGCCCTGGATCTTGTGCCGGCCCGGCTTGATCTCCTGGCCATGCATCTTCTGCGTGATGACCGGACTCGTGACCGGCTCGACGGCGATGGCCTTGAAGCTCGGCTTGCGTTTTTTGATCACTTCGCTGACCCCGGTGATGGTGCCGCCGGTACCGATGCCGGAGACCAGGATATCCGCCTTGCCATCGGTATCGTTCCAGATTTCCTCGGCGGTGGTGCGGCGGTGGATCTCGGGATTGGCGGGGTTCTTGAACTGCTGTGGCATGAACGAATTGGGAGTGGTGCGCAGCAATTCGTCCGCCTTAGCAATGGCCCCATTCATGCCCTTTTCGCCCGGCGTCAGAACGACCTCGGCGCCAAAAGCCTTGAGCAGCCGGCGCCGTTCCAGACTCATGGTTTCCGGCATGGTGACAACCAGCTTGTAGCCACGAGCGGCGCAAGTGAACGCCAGCGCGATGCCGGTGTTGCCGCTGGTTGGTTCGATGATGGTTGTGTTCTTGTTGATTTTGCCTTCGCGCTCGGCCGCATCGATCATGGAGACACCAATGCGGTCCTTGACCGACCACAAGGGATTGAAATTCTCCAGCTTGCCGACGATGGTCGCCTTGCTGTCGCCCACCACGCGGCGCAGACGAACCAGGGGGGTGTGGCCGATGGCCTGTGTGATGTCGTCATAAACCTTGCCGCGAAAGGGTTGTGGAAATGGCATCGTAACTCCTCCGCTTTGCGTGATTGAATAACCGGGGCGAAAGGGAACCAACAAGCCCGAGCGGTCTTCTTCCCAGTTACTGTATGGACCGCGGACGCCAGAGAGAATGCGGATTTTACGAAGTGGGGAAAAACAGAGCAAGGCGACCTGGCCTACTTGCTTTTCCGCTGCCACTCGGTCAGCAGTTTCTGGAAATCGGCGCGGGCCCGGAGCAGATCCAGGTCGGGATCTTTCTTGGCGTTGTCGAGGTCCTGGTACCCGGCGGCCAGGGCGAGTTGCAAGACGGCCAGCGCCTGATCGGCGTACTGGCGGCGCTGGGCCTGCTCATCGACGGTGAGCTCGGGCTTGCCTTTGCCGACGAGCGGAATGCACAGCGCCAGCTGGCGGGCCACGTTGTAGAGCTCGGGCCCATTCTGGGGCCAAAGCTTCTGGCACTCCAGGGCCGCCGCGACGGCGTCCGCCGGCCGGCCCAGTTCGCGGTAGACTTCGGCCAGGCCGGCGTAGTGCTTGCTGAGCAGACTACGCGGCTGGGTCAGTTGCGGCGCCTGCTCGCAGACGCTCCGCTGCTGCTCGATCGCCTGTTGATAAGCCAGCACGGCTTCGTCACGCCGGTTCAGCTGGCGCAGGGCATCGCCCCGGTTATGCGAAGTTTCGGCCAGGTTACTGCGATACTCCAGGTTGTTCGGCTGGGCACGAACCAGCTGTTCGGAGAGAGTTCGAGCCTGCTGAAACAGATCGAGCGCCTTGGCAGGCTCTGCCGTGCTGTATTGAGAACCGAGGTTCACGTAGCTGTTCGCCAGGTTGTTCTGAAATTGAGGGATGTTCGGGTTGGCGCGAACCAACTGCTCCTGGAGCGTGCAGGCCTGCTCCGCAGCGCGGATGGCCTCGGCCGAGCGACCACTCTGGCTATGCACCTCGCTGAGATTGTTGTAGCAAGAAGCCAGGTCAGCCTGGAGCTGAATGACCGTGGGATTGGCCTGGACGAGCTTCGCGAAGAGGTCGCGGGCCTGCTCATAAGCGGAGCGCGCCTCCGCCAATCGTCCAGCATTGGAGTGCAAGTTGCCGATGGTGCCGTAAACCTGGGCCAGGGCCATCGGGTAGACCGTGACACCAGGGTTGGCCTGGGTTAGCTTTTCCCAGATCTCCTGGGCCTGCTGGAGAGCACGCAGCCCCTCGGCCGGCTGACCGACGGCGCTGAGCAGGCGGCCGCGGTCCGCATGACTGTTGGCCAACGCGCTCTGGAACTGAGGAACCGTGGGGTTGGCCTGGACCAGCTTCTGACGGAGGTCGCGACCTTGCTCATAGTACCGCAGCGCCTCGGCCGGTCGATTGGTGGTATCGTGCAGGCGGCCGAGCATATGATAGCTCGTGGCCAGATCACTTTGGAATTGGGGGACGGTGGGATTAGCCTGGGCCAGCTTTTCCAGGAGGCCCCGGGCCTGCTCATGATAGCGCAGGGCCGCGGCCAACTGGCCGGCTTCGTGGTGCAGCAGGCCGAGATTGCCGTACGTGGCGGCCAACTCCCCTTGCAGCGAAATGGACGTGGGCTCAGCTTGAACCAGCTTCTGCCAGAGGTCCCGAGCCTCCTCATAGGAGTGCAGCGCCTCGGCCAATCGACCCGTTTTGCCCTGTAGCTTGCCGAGTTCGTGGTAACACTGCGCCAGCACGGTTGCGAACGGCCCATTCGTCGAGTCGTCGTGGACGAGCTGGATGAGCTGCTCCCGGGCCTGCTGTAAATGGGGGAGGGCCTTCTCTGGCGAGTCAATCTTGCTGGTGATCAAGCCGACGCGGTAATGTGCCTCGGCCACCTCGGCCCGCATGGCGGGATCTTCCGGGTGCTGTTGGAGGAAGCCCTGATAGTATTGCAGCGCCGCTTCCAGTAGTTTCTTCTGCAAGGCGTGCGTACCCGGCTCCTTGCTCAGCTGCACTTCACTCAGCAGGATAAAGTGCTGGCGCACGGCCTGACGTGCCTCTTGCAGGTTCCGCTCCGCGCGCCCGCTTTCTGCGATCGCCTCCCGGGCCTTGGAGTCGGCCAGGAGCCACAGGCGGGTGACGGCGATCATCCCGCCGGTCACGACCAACAACAGCGCCGCCGCCAAGCTGGCGATGGCCGGCTTGCGCCGGCACCAGCGCCAGAGCCGCTCCGGGGTGCTCACTGGCCGTGCCAGGATCGGCCGATCAGTGAGGAAACGCTGAAGGTCGTCCGCCAGCGTCTCCGCGCTGGCGTAGCGTTTGCCCGACTCCTTGTGCAAACATTTCAGGCAGATGGTCTCGAGATCGCGGGGCACGGTCGGTTGCAGACGGCGGGGCGGCACCGGCTCCTGTGACTGCACTTGCCGCAGGGTGTCCAGGGGCGTCTCGCCGAGGAACGGCGGCCGGCCCGTGAGCATTTCATAGAGGATCGCCCCTAACGCATAGATGTCGACGGCGGGGCCGATGCTCTTGGTCTGGCCCGTG
>JBGQLF010001203.1:0-3833 GCA_041499985.1 Gemmataceae bacterium | reverse complement strand
TGAGTCTAGGGTAGCCTCGACACCAGAAGGAGTTGGTGACGACGATGATTATGAGTTCTCGAAGTGACCGCCGGACCATGGCGGTGACGACGGCTTCTGAAACGGCAACGGAATCCTCCTGCTCCCTTCTCTTGCAGCAGAGCCAGGATGCCATGAACGGCGAAACCCTTCGGCGAAAAGTGATTATCCGGGATCCCCTTGGCCTCCATCTGCGCCCGTTGACGGCGTTCACGCAGCAGGCCGCGCGCTTTCAATGCAGCGTCACGCTCGTCAAGGACGATCAACGGGTCAACGGCAAAAGTCCTCTGGAGCTCATGCTCTTGGGGGCCCAGCAGGGCACCGAGTTGGTCCTGGAGGTCAGCGGCAGCGATGCCCCCGTTGCCCTCGATGTCTTGGCCGAAATCCTCGCCTCTCCAGGAATCGACGAACCACCCGCGGATCCCCTGCCCCCGAAAGGCTAGGGACTCGGCAAAAAAACAACGATCCGGGCCACCCGGCCGCCACACGGACTCTCGCATCCAGATGGTGCGCGCGAGTGGTCTTGCGAATTGAATAAGTAAACGAATGGAAATCAAACGAGGTATTGCGGTTTCTCCCGGTGTCGCCATCGGACCCGCGCTGGTCCTCGATACGGAATGGTTCCGCATTCCGCAGCGGTTCGTCGCGGGCGACGGCCTGGCGGACGAGATCCGTCGTCTACACCAGGCTTTGACCGCCGCCGCCCAGGAAGCCCGCGAGAACCAGCAGGCCGTCAGCGATAAACTCGGCAAGCAATACGGCGCCATCTTTGGCGCCCATGCCTTGCTCATCGGCGATCCCACTCTGGCGCGTGAGATCGAAGGCCTGATCCGCGAGAACGGGTATGCCGCCGAGTATGCGGTCAGCCGGGTCATCCGGCGCCATGCCAAAGCCCTCGACAGTCTTGAGCAAGGCCACTTCGCCTCGCGCGTGGCAGACCTGTTCGACATGGAAAAGCGCATCTTGCACAACTTGCTCGGGGGGCGGCGCGAACAGCTCCAGCATCTGAAGGAACCCGTCATTGTCCTGGCTCATGATCTGACACCGAGCGAGACGGCGGCGCTGGATCCCAAGATGGTCCATGCCTTCGCCACGGAAGCCGGCGGTCGGGCCAGTCATACGGCGATCATGGCCGGGGCGCTGGAGATTCCGGCGGTGGTCGGTCTGGGAAAGTTTGTCACGGACGTGTCCGGCGGCGATCTGGTGATCCTCGACGGTAATCGGGGCATTCTGATCCTCGACCCCGATGAGGAAACGCTGGAGCGCTACGAGCGCACCCGGACGAACCTGCGCACTTTCGAGAGCCGTTTGGGCGAGTTGCGCGACCTACCGGCCGAGACCCGCGACGGCACGCGCGTCTGGCTGCTGGGCAACATCGAGTTTCCCCAGGAGGCAGCCCATTGCCTCGAGCGTGGGGCCGACGGCGTGGGCTTGTATCGCACCGAGTTTCTCTATCTCGGCAAGCAAGTGGACCCAACCGAGGCGGAACACCTGGATGCTTACTTGACAGTGTTGCGCACACTCGGCCCCAAGCCGGTGGTGATCCGGACGCTCGATCTGGGGGCCGACAAGTTTTCCACCAACGCCGAAGCAGTGTCCGAAGAACGCAATCCCTTCCTGGGGTTGCGGAGTGTTCGGCTGTGTTTGCGGAATTTGACCTTGTTCAAAACGCAAATGCGTGCGATTCTAAGAGCCAGTGCGTTCGGTGACGTTCGCATTCTGTTTCCGATGGTCAGCACCCTCTTGGAACTGCGCCAGTGCAAGATGATCTTGGCGGAAGTCAAAGAGGACCTGGAAGAAGAGGGGATCGCCTTTAACCGCAAATTGCCCGTGGGGACGATGATCGAGGTGCCCTCGGCGGCGATCCTGGCGGATCAATTCGCCCGTGAGGTGAATTTCTTTTCCATCGGCACCAATGATTTGATTCAATACACCTTGGCGGCCGACCGAACCAACCAAGCCGTGGCCTCGCTGTACAGCCCTGGCGATCCGGCGGTGCTCCGTTTGATCCGCCAGGTCGTCAAGGCCGCCCAGAAGCACGACATCGAGGTGAATGTGTGCGGGGAAATGAGCGGCGAACCGATTTACACCTTGCTCTTGCTGGGTCTGGGCTTGCGCCAGCTGAGTGTGACCCCGCATAATATTCCGGAGATCAAGAAGGTCATCCGCTCGGTCGCCTTGGACGAAGCCACGCATGTCGCCCATGAAGTGTTGCGCCTGGAAACGGCGCGGGATGTCAACAACTATTTGCGGGAGCAGACCCGACGCATCCTCCCTGAGGTGCTCAACTGAAGGCATCGAAGAACTCGAGAAATTCAGGACCGGGAGATTCGACGAACGGACAATGGCGTTCTTTTCCCCCCTCCGCTCCTCAACTTCTCCCTTCCTGCCTTCCGCAGACTCGGGATTCCGCATGCCCTGTGATGGCCCCGTGCGAAGGCACGGTGCCCTGAACCGAAGCTCGGGCCTCGTGAGCCGGGCGGAGACCGTCTGGTTCCGTTTCGGTAATTCGGCATCGCGAGACGCGACCTTTCGTTCTACCTGGTCGTGCTGGATCCCCTTCCCTGCGAGGCGGCAAGCAGCGCTTCAAGGGCTGGCCGCTGCGATCGTTCGGGAGTGTTCCCCTCTCGCCGGTCCCCCCTGGGCCCGCGGTGGATCCTTCGGCATGGTTCGTGATAAAGTCCGAATTCGATTTCGCAAAACGGGCGACCTCAGGCTGATCAGTCATCACGACTTGCTGCGCAGCTTCGAGCGGCTGTTGCGGCGGGCCGCCGTCCCCTTTCACTCCACACAAGGCTTTAATCCCAAGCCACGTTTGGTGTTCGCCCTGCCTCTGCCACTAGGCGTGATCGGTTGCGAAGAAGTAGTGGAACTGGAACTGGACGCAGAGCTGGCGCCGCAGGATCTCCAAGAACGCCTGGCTCAGCACGCCCCCATCGGCCTCGAGATCCTCACGCTACAGCGCATCGATCGCCGAACTACCGCACATGTGCGCCAGGTGACCTACCGCATCGCAGTGCCACCCGAGCAAGCCACGCAGCTGCCCGAGCGCCTGGTCGCTTTGCTGGCGCTGCCCAATTGTTGGGTGGAACGGTCTCGGCCGCAGCCCCGTCGCGTGGACCTACGCCCCTACGTGGGCGCCCTTCGCTGGCAGGCAGGATTCCTGGAAATGGACCTCGGGGTGACTCCCACGGGCACCGCTCGTCCCCAGGAGATCCTGGAGTTGCTCGGCTTGCAAGACTTACTCACGCGAGGCGGTGTGTTCGAACGAAGCCGCCTGGTGTTAGAGGATGAAGAGTCGTTGCCTCAGCTCTGCGCCATCCCAAAGGGAGAGGGCCCATGAAACGGCACCAGCGCGGGATCGAGCTTTCGCCCCTTCTCCTGTCCGGAAAGGTGCGCCTCCGGGGGCTGCGGCTCTTGGGGAGCGGGCATCAAGTTTTTGGACTAGGTTCTTTTCCCGGCATTCTCCTGGCCTGCAAGAGCAGAGCCTCGTGGAGAGCCTGGGTTTCTCCATTCCTGTGGCGGAGGTTGTTGGCCTTTGGCCTTCTGGTGCTGGGTCCTCGCGGGGGCCTTGCCATGCACAAGCAACCTGTAGCGGCCGGTCGCAATGGACTCCGCCTTCAACTCAAAGGGTTCGCATGAAGAAAGAGATGCTCATCAACGTACTCCAGCCCGAGGAGTGTCGCATTGCCATCGTAGAAGACGGCGTTCTCGAAGAGCTGTACGTCGAACGGACGAGCCAGGAGAGCTACGTCGGCAATATCTACAAAGGCCGCATCGTCAACATTGAGCCGAGTATCCAGGCCGCGTTCGTA
>JBGQLF010001202.1:0-3834 GCA_041499985.1 Gemmataceae bacterium | reverse complement strand
TCTGCCGGCGGCACCCACGAGAATGGCTTCAAAAGCGGCATTGCCAAGGCGATTCGTAATTACATGGAGACGCACGAGGTCAAGGTCAAGGGTCTGAGCATCACAGCCGAGGATATCCGCGAAGGCATCGTCGGCATCCTGTCGATCTTCGTTCGGGAGCCGATGTTTCAAGGGCAGACCAAGGAGAAGCTGAACAACCCGGAACTGACGGCTGTGGTAGACGGCTTCGTTCGGCCAGGGCTCGAATCCTGGCTGAACGCGAACAAGACGGCCGCGGATCACATCGTTGGGCGCATTGTGCTGGCGGCCAAAGCCCGGCTCGCTTCGCGCGAGGCGGCCACGGAAGTGAAACGCAAGTCGGCCACCCAGCGTCGCCTCAATCTGCCGGGCAAGCTGGCCGACTGCAAGTCCACCGATCTGGAAGAATCGGAGCTGTTCCTCGTCGAAGGCGATAGCGCTGGTGGGAGTACCAAACAAGGGCGTAACAACAAGACTCAGGCGGTGCTGCCGCTGCGCGGCAAAATCCTGAATTCCGAAGGCCTGGCCTTGAATAGAGTCCTGGCCAATGTCGAGCTGAATGATCTTGTGTCCGCCATCGGCACCGGGGCCGGGGACAAGTTCGATCTGCGTGGCCTGCGCTACGGCAAGATCATTCTCCTCATGGATGCGGATGCGGACGGCCATCATATCACCACGCTGTTGCTGGCATTCTTCTTCCGCCATATGACTGACCTGATCCGCAAAGGCCATGTGTTCATCGCCCAGCCTCCCCTGTACCGCATCGATGTCGGCAAGGAGACGTATTGGGCACGCGATGATGCACATAAGGAGGAGATCCTGGCCGGGCTCCGGGCGAACGCCAAGCCGGAGGTGTCGCGTTTCAAAGGCCTGGGGGAGATGGATCCCAAGGTGCTAGCAGAGACCACGCTCGATCTCCGCCACCGGACTTTGTTACGCGTCCAGATCGAGTCGAACCTGGAGGCGGATCAGACGTTTGTGGAACTCCTGGGCAAGGATCCGGCATCGCGCTACCGCTTCATCATGGACTCGGCAGCACTGGCAGTTGCGGAGGAACTGGACGTGTAATGAAGATTTCCACCGAGCCATCTCCCTCACCATTTCCTGATTTCGTCCGTCAGGTTGTGTTGGTGAGCCAGCGATAAACTGCGCTGCTCCTTCGGGGTCAGGTAGCTGAACGGAGCCGCTGCATCGGCTTCACGCAGCCAGCGCAAAGCCGATTGCCGCTGGGCCAGATGCGACCAAACTTCATACAGGTACCAGCAGGGACGGGCTTCGTCCGGCCGCTCGAGCCGCGCCAGGGTCAGTTCGCCGGCCGCCTTGCACAGCAGGCCCTCGACCGGAAGTTCGCCCTCGGGTTCGGGCATGGCGCTGCGCTTGCAGCCCAGCAGGTACAGGCCAATACCGCGGTGGAGGTGTTCGCTGTACTCGTCGCCCATCGCCTCGGCGATGTCCATCAGCCGGCTCTGACAATGAATCAAATGCTCGGCCGCCTCGCCCTCCTGCTCCTGGGCGTCGGTGATAAACTGCTCGAATTCGCTCCGCGCCTCGGTAAGCCGCTTCAACCGCAGTAGCAGCTCGGCGTAGCGCGCCCGTATGACCAGGTGCTCCGGATGAGTGCGAACATACTCGGCCAGGTGCGGGCAGGCCTGCGTGTCGTCCCCCTTCTCCAGATAAGCCGCCGCCAAACTCAAATGGTTGCGCGCCAACGTGGTGTCGGCAGCCAGGCTCTGTTCATAGTACTGGATGGCCTCGTCGGGTTGGCCGCGGCGCATGGCCGTCTGCCCTTTCTGCCAAAGTTCCGTGGCCGGGACGTTGCCCTCGGCCGGCTCGATCGGAACCGGGAGCAACGATTGGCAACCTAGAATCAGAACGCCCAGCAACCGCCACAGCTGCCGCCCGAGCATGGCGCCACCTCACCGAGGAAGGAGGAACGAGGGTAGTCGTTGTACCACTCGTTATCGCCCGGGGGACTGGAATGGATTCAATGAAAGTAGCGGACTAAAGGATTGTAAGGGAAAGGTGTATTGCGTTTAGCCGCGAGCCTCGGGCGAGCGCGGGCTTCGCGCTCGCCCGAGGCTCGCGGCTAAACGGTTTGTGAATTCGCGCGTCGCCTTCATTTTACTCCGCTTGCATACTTTCGCTAAGTTTGTTTAGGGCTTCGCTCTCGATCTGGCGAACGCGCTCGCGCGTCAGGCCGAGGCATTCGCCGATCTCCTTGAGGGTCTTTGGCTCCTCATCATCCAGGCCGAAACGCATGCGCAGGACGGTGGCTTCCCGCTTGTCCATCTTGCTGAGCAGATCGAGCACGTGGTGCAAATCGTCGGCCTCGACCATCTCGGTGTCCGGCGTCTTGGTATGGCCGTCCATGAGCATCTCGTCGAGCGACCAGCCCGTCTCGGGTTGGTCGGTCTGCGGGGCGGAGTTGTAGACGCGGATCGCTTTTTTGATGATAGTGAGCTTCTTTTTTGGCAGGTCTAAACTTCTTGCCACTTCTTCGTGAGTGGGAGGCCGGCCCAGCTCATCCTGAAGCTTCGCGGTTGCTCGGCGCCACTTGGCCAGGAGCTCCACCATGTAGGCGGGGATGCGGATGGTCTTGGCCGTGTTGACCAGGGCCCGCTTGATCGATTGCTTGATCCAGTAGCTGGCGTAGGTGCTGAACCGGGTGTTCATCGACGGATCGAAGCCTTCGACGGCGCGGAGCAGACCCAGGTTGCCCTCTTCGATCAGGTCCTGCAAGCCGAGGCCCTTGCCGGTGTAACTGCGGGCGATGTTGACCACCAGGCGGAGATTGGCCCGCACCATCTGGTCCCGCGCCTCGCTGTCGCCATCCTCGATGCGGTACGCCAGCTGCTTTTCCTGATCCGCCGTTAGGAGGGCCGTCTCATTGATCTCGCGCAGGTACGTTTCGAGCGGAGACTGCACCGAATCGCTGCGTAACCGGCGGGGTCGTGCCATGGGGAGTCTTCCAACGCGTTAGGGCCTTAGACGTTGCCGAACAGAATAGCTTAGTGCACAAAGAGGCCCGATGCCAAATCCGGCACTATCCGCCAGCCTGGCGCGACAGCAGCCACCCAACACCCACGGCGGCCTGCCCCGGATCGCGAGCCCGATTGTCCAGGAAAGGGTATCGGACAGCACGGGGAGCATCCTGGAATCAAGCCAGAGTAACTTCGCCGGCACAGGAACAGGGGGGCCAGCGCCACCGCATCTTCAGAGGTCTTCCTGCAACCGGATGTTCCGGGTGCGACGGGGCCCTCTCGTACAATCCGTGCAGGTAGAACAGAAAGGGATTGCAAGGGGGGCCGGACAAGCCCAAAGCGCTGCCTCCCTCGCTGGCGCTTTGGGCTTGTCCGGACATCAGGTGTCTGCCAGCTACGTTTCCGAGGACGATTCCGGCATGTTAAACAGCTGTCCCGAGCCGGAACCTGTGCCGCCGCGCAACCCCCGCTGCGGTCGGGCCGCGGCGCCGTCTTCGGTCGCTTCTTCGCCCTCCTCTTTCGTCCAGGTCAGCCGCTTACGGCTCAGGCCGATCTTGCGATCGGAGGGATCGACACGCAAGATCTTGACTTCGATCTCGTCACCGACCTTGACGATTTCCTCTGGACTCTCAACTTTGTGGTCGGCCAGCTCGGAGATGTGCAGCAAGCCTTCCAGCCCGGGCTCCAGCTCGACGAAGACGCCGAAGTTGGTGAGCTTGGTGACTTTGCCCTTCTTGATGTCGCCGGGATGGTAGCGGCCGGGAATGTCGCCTTCCCAGGGGTCACTGGCCATCTGCTTCAGACCCAAGGCCACCCGCTTGCGCTCCTGATCGAC
>JBGQLF010001201.1:0-3847 GCA_041499985.1 Gemmataceae bacterium | reverse complement strand
GTCCTCAGCCGCTGCTTGACGGGCGCCGCCCTGGAAGTAGCTAAACTAAAGTCGAACCAGTCTTTTGCAAGCGAAGAGGACCGGGTGCGGGCCTTCGTGGCCGCGGGCCTCGGCTGTCGCGCAACGTATTTCAATTACGCCAAGAAATTTCAGCCGCCAGAGGGCATGGTAGAAATCAAGCTGATCCATTCGTCCCCACCCGAGGTGGTCAAACCGGGCGCAGACTTTCTCGACGACCTCCGCCGCCGCTTTGGGCAACTGGGAAATGGCTAGACTTTTAGACTTCCTACCCGACGACGAGACGCTCCGGCCCCGAGCGGCTGGGCTGAGTCGGCATCAGAGTGGCTAAAACCAGGGCATCGGCACAGTCCGGCGACCGCCCCAGCCGCTTGACGATGTCCTCTTTGGGTTCGATCTTGATCCCTTGCATCGTGGGGCTCCAACGCGCTGCGGTCAGATCCGAGAGCAACTCTTGGTCGGGGGGCAGCGCCAGGTTGAGTCCCTTTTCTGGATCCAGCGCGTCGCGTAGCGCCCAGTAGGCGTAAGCCCGCATGTTGACGAAGTGTAAGACCCCGGTACGATCCGTCGCCGGGGTTTTGGCGCTGAAGATGATCGCCATGCCCTGATGCAGTTTGAGCTCCTTGCAGGCGTCAAAGGCCGAGGCCCCCACTCCCACCGCGTCGATGCACACCAAAGCAGACGGACATTCCTTGATGGCCTGCTGGATGAGTGCCGCCGCTTTCATGCCGGTGTCCGTGGTCTTGCCGTCGTACTTCTCCAGCGGGGCAAACCAGGTCCCATAACGCTTGGCCAGCACCGTCTTGGCCGGCCCGCCATGGGCAATATCGACGCCGACAGCGGACAGCCGCTGGCTCTTGCCCTCGGGGGTCCAGCGGTTCATGGCCGCTTTGACCCAAGCGGTCGGAATGACTTGCCAGGCAGCGTCTTCCCGGCCCACGCTAAAGTCACCAAAGAGCAATTGTGACCGCACCGGCTCCGGCAAGCTCTGGAGTGTGGTGACGTAACCGGTGGCCATCAGGTACGGGTTGTCCTGCACGAAGGCGGGCAGAAACGTTCGCGACTTCGGCTGCATGATCTCCTTTTTCCAAACAAAGGGGCGGCCGTCGTCGCGCTGCACCTCGGCACCATCCACCATGGCGTACCAGCGCAGCTCCCCTGGCTTGGCGCGGCCTTTATGCGTTTCGTCGAGCCATGGCGCCCAGCGCTTGATGACCCATTCCCCCTCGGCTGTCGAGGGGGGATTGCCTGCACCCACGATCCGGCAGCGCTGGCCGGCAACGGTGGTCCGGTTCCACGCACCGATGAATACATATTGCGACTCGGTGAAATCCGACAGCTCGTCGAAGCATTTGAGGTCATGGGCTCGGCCCTTCCAGCGCTGTTTGTTTTGCTCATCTTTGACGCCGGCCATCTCGATCCGAGGCCCCTTGGCTAATTTCCAGGTATGGTAATGTCCGTTGAATTTGCCGCGTCCGCTGAAGAGCTCATGCGAGCGCTGGATAAGTTCCTGCAACTGGGTGCTCTCCCGGCGCAAGATCAGGCTCTTCTGGTGGACCGTAGCAGCCAAGCCGAGAAGGAGGTCGGTTTTGCCGCCGCCGGCCGCACCACCGTAGAAGAGCTCATCCGCTGGCGTGTGATAGGCCAACGTCTGGGGACCGGGCAACGGTGTCCACAGGGGCGCTGGCACCGTCCGCAGCAGCTTGTCCATCTCGGCGCGTTCGGGCTTGCTCAAGTAACGCAATAAGTCGGGCAGCTCGTTCTTCGTTAGTAAGTCCACCGGAAAACTCCTTTTCGCCAGTGGGGTCGGTCAGGGCCAGCTTGTCAAGGTTGCATCCCTCCAGGGATGACCGCTGCCGAATAATTTGCAAACACCGGTCCAAAGACTTGCCATCGCCCTTGAGCGCCGGCGGCCACACGGCCAGGAACAGCCGATCGAGACGTTCCAACTCCAGCTTGCGAACCTCGTTGACCGGTTCGCGGACCGTGTTGTCGAGAGCCGCCAGCACCGCCTTGTAGGCACCCTCTTTATTGGCAAAGCCCAACTCCTGAGCGATGCTTTCAAAGGAAGCCCCGGCCTTGCGCAGCTCCAAGGCCTTGCGGCGTTTCTCGGCGACGTTCAGCCGGCGCGGCGACAGGGGCGCATTGCGGCCGGCAAGTTTGCCACGCTTGGGTTGCTTAGCGGCCATGGATCACCTTGGCCTTCTTGCCGGTAAACTGCTGCCAACGTTCGACGATGACGTCGCAATAGGCCGCATCGAGCTCCATCAAGAACGCCCGCCGTCCCGTCATCTCCGCACCAATCAAGGTGCTGCCGCTGCCCCCAAACAAATCCAGCACGTTTTCCCCGGGCTTGGAGGAATAGGCCAGCGCCCGCGTCGCCAACTCCACGGGCTTCTCCGTGAGATGGACCATGCTCTGGGGATTGACCTTCTTGACGGGCCACAGGTCCGTGGCATTGTCGGGACCGAAGAACTGGTGCGCGGCCCCGAGTTTCCAGCCGTAAAAACACCATTCGTGGGCGCCCATGAAATCTTTTCTTGTCAAAACCGGATGCTGCTTGTCCCAGATAATCGTTTGGCTCATGAACAGGTTGTGAGCCTTCAAGACGGCCGGGTAGTTGGCAATGTTCGCGTAGCCGGCCCATATATAAAACCCTCGGCCAGGTAACAGCACTCGGGTCATGTTCCCGAACCACGCCTGGAGCAATTCTTCGAAAACTTCAGCGGACACAAAATCGTTGACGAGCGGCCGGTCCTTGGCGCGCATCTTCCTGGTGGTCGGCTTGGCCTTTTCAGGATGCCGCTCCAGGTCGAATTGTTGGTGATGCTTTTTTGGGAACGAACTGTTGCCGGCCGCGATGGCGTTGTTGGACCGCGGCTCGACTTTGCAGTTGTACGGGGGATCCGTGTTCACCAGGTGGATGGGCTGGCCATCGAGCAACCGGTCCACATCCGCAGCCTTGCTGGAATCCGCACAAAGAAGGCGGTGCTGTTTGCCCAGGATCCACAGATCGCCCGGTTGGGTAATCGGTTTATCCGGCGGCTCGGGGATGGCATCCGGATCGGTCAGGCCAGGAACTTCTCCTGGATCATGGGACACGACCAGTTCACCGGCAGCCAAGGACTTCAAGAGGTCCTGCACTGCGGCGCTTTCACTATGCACCTGGCCCAGCAGCCCGTCCAGGATGCCCTTGTCAGCCTCCGCCATGGCGGCGATTGGGTCATACGTAAGCAGGAGCAAATCGGCTTCGTCGTCGTTCAGATCGGTGACCAAACACGGGATTTCCGAGTCGCCGGCCTCCATTTTGCGCAAATGACCGTCGATCAAGGTCAGCCGCCCGCCATTGCGCTATCGACGAATCCTGCCGTTGGAAAGCGTACAATAAAAATGACAGAAATAATACCAAGCAGGTCCTGCAGCTCCGCGCCAATTCTCCTTGCAATCTTTAGGAGAAGCTCCTTCTTCCAATTATCGTACGTGGACCCTGCCGTTAGTCCGGCAAAGTTACCATTTCTCCGCCGGCCCGCGTCACAAGAGCGGCAAAGGTGTTGATAGAGATATCCTGGTGTAGGAACCGCACGGCGCCATCACCGAAGAGCGTATTAGCGCCGCCTGGATGAAAGCTGTACGGCTGGCCGGTTCCGTCCGTGCCGTACACCGGATGCGGGTAGGCGGTCCCCTTGTCGTCACCGTTGGTGCAATTGACGGCGCACGGTCCTGGGAAATCATTGGTTGGTGCCGCCACCCCAGGCATCATTCCGGTAATGTTCAGTAAATTCGAGGGTTGGGCCCAGCCGCCGATGCTGGCGATTTTGCCGGCGGGCTG
>JBGQLF010001200.1:0-3850 GCA_041499985.1 Gemmataceae bacterium | reverse complement strand
GCCACTCGTTGGGGCATGCGAGATCTACACCATCGAGCCCCGGTTGCAGTTGGAGCGGTCAAGCATGGCGTTCTGGTCGATGCATTGGATGCGCTACGGTGAAGCCGCCTGGAACCGTGCCCGAGACTGGCACTGCATGCCGCACCGAAAGATGCTGCTCCTGAACCATGTCATGCCACTGGTGCTTCAAGAGGGGGTGGTTCAGACCGACTTGTTTGCTTTCCACCAAGAGTGGGAAAGACGCCTCGAAACCGAGCCCAACGACATCGCACTCCGTGGCGCCGTGAACCACTTCGGCGTGGTGACTCGATACTTCAGAGCGGCGGCCGAAGGAGCTAAGAAACTGCCAGAATTCGATGCGTGGCTCCAGTCGCAACAAGAGGAGGCTGTGGCCGTTCAAGAGAGGGCGAATCAGGAGTTATTACGCCTTACGCTAGCGCCCCAGTGTCGGAAGCGCCTCGACGAGGACCGGCCCTTAACGGCAGATGAATTGACTCCGTTCTGGGATGCCGTGCGGCGGCTCGGGAGTCAGCCACAGCGCCTGACGGAGGCCGGAATCCAGGCTGTGGATGCGGTCTTCGGCGGGATTGCGGTGCTTCTACTCCTTCATCGCGACTGGGTGCGCGAAGACTCCACCCGCGAACAGTGGTGTCGCGACCAACTTGAAGGTGCCCTTCGGCACCCGCCTGGCCGCAAGCCCTTCGATATCCCCGAATCGGCCGGAGGATGGGACTGGGACACGTTCGCCCCTGAATGTGGTGTGGCACTGCTTGCGGAGAATCGGGAAGACCCTCTCGCCCGGGGACTGGTGCTCGTTGGGCTGATCTGCTTTCGACATGCAACAGTAGCAGCGACCATGCGCCGGGCATACCGGCTGCGGGCCAGGCTCGGGGCCGAGTTCGATCGGATGTTGGCGTTTGTAGCGGAATGGTCCACCTGTCGGTGGGCGCTCCGTTGGTCTGATCAATGGGGCCTCGATGCGAACAGACTTTGGAAGACGGAGTGCGCCCCGCGATTGGATGCATTCGCCAGGGCAGGAGAACTGCCGCCGCGTCCTGACCTTGCAGATGTCGATGCCGCCGGGCGTCACCTCACCGCATCGCTCTTCGCCGCTTACCGGAACCAATGCGAACGCCGTACCGAAGGGCGGCTCCGCAGGATCGCCCGTTGGACGGGCCTGCTTTGGCTGACCGACCGGATCCGCGCCTGGCTGTCGCCGCAGCATGCCGAACTCCTGACGGACCCGGACGAGGAGGACGATGTCCTTGAAGCAGATAACGACACGCCGACGCTCCTGCGCGGCGTACCCCCGATGTGGCCCGGCCTAGATCTTTACTACCTTTGCAACAGCTTTGCGTGGGTGGAGATCGCGGTCTCCGAGCAGCCGCCCCCGGATGTGGCCGTCTGGGCGCTCCGTGGACTGCTTGAGGTTTCACTTCGCACAGTGCCGCCCTCTGACTGGAAAAGGCGAGGGCAATCGACGCGATTCCCGACGAAGTTCGACCAGTGGCTGTACGAGAGGATCGCCGGGGCGCTCCTACGACTCGAAAAGCAAGGGCGGGCGGACGACCTCTGGCGGCCGATCCTCTCCTTGGGCGTAAGGCGGGGGTACTGGCTCAAGTACTTCCTTTCGGACTGGTTCCGGGCGGCATCAGGTCACGACGTACAGCCTGGAGAGTTCGTGGCCCTCTGGAAACGGATGATCCAATATGCTCTCGACGAACCTGGCTGGGATGCGAGCGGGGGGAGCAGGAGCGACGCCGACGATGTAGTGAACGAACTGCTCGGGTTCGAGATGGGAAAAGCCGTATTCGGCGGTGATAAACGATATACCCAACTGATCACTGGCATGTCGCCCCTCTTTGAAAATGTCGCCAGCCGGTGGTTTGTCTTTCCGCATGTAGCGGTTGGGTTCTGCAGGTTTGCGCTGAAGCCGGCTGGGGCCGGCCTGTTATTTCATGGAATTCGCTGGCTAGCCGCAGCTGAGCCTATGTGGTCCACATGGTCGTGGGAACACAAAAGAGTGGCGGAGTATCTCGTGGACGCATTGAGGGTAGCCCTCGAACGTCACCGAGGTGCGATCGCGGCAAACGATGAGTCGCGACAAGCGTTTTTCCATCTTTGCAACCAACTCGTAGCACGCGGGCATCATGCTGCGCTGGCATTGCGCGAACGGGTTACAGCGTACCCGTCTAACTGATGAACTATCGTTGCTTGGGCTGTGCGTTGCGTCGAAACCATTGTCGAGCTTGACCCGCAGGCCCCACGGCCCAGCCGGGGCCCCCAGCGACTCGTAGGATTCCCCTCGCTCAGATACGTCAACCGCGCAGCCCCTTGCCGCCATTCCCAGCGCATCAGCGTCCGCCACGCATGCGAAAACTGCCTGCCGGCCCTCCCCATGCCCGATTCCGTTCGAGGCTCGTCTCCCTGCCCCCTCCCGGTTTCCTTCCCGCTCCCCAGCGCCAGAAGTCGTGCCGCCCACGCATGAGCGGTTTCGGTTCCTCTAGCCGTCATGGTTCTTCCACGGCTATCCCACTCCCTTCGTTGCCCTGGCCGCGCTGCCGAGGCGCCGCGGCTCTTCAATGCCGTCCTGCCGTTTCCGGTTCGCAATCTACAGACGCTTCCTCTCTTCCTTCACGGTCAGCCCGCCCCGGCCTTTCATTTCGGGGTCTTGTAAGCCGCGTGTCCGGGCCCGGCAAGCCGAAAATTGGCTCCCCCTGAAGGTCCCCCCAATTTTCGGCTTGCCTGGTGCGCTCCGCTGACGCTGCGCCCCGGCCTGACGCGGCTTTTGAAGGACCCCGGAAAGGCCGCATGGGGCGGCCTGACACGCAAAGAGAGGAAAAACATATGTCTGAGAACACCAACCAGGATAACGGCAAGAAACGCCCGGATTACATCGCCTTTGTTCCCCGCCAGCGCAGCGGCCAGTCCCCGCAGTATGTCAGGATTGGCGTCGGCTTCACCTACAAGAACGGCTCGATCGGCGTGCTCTACGACGCCATTCCGCTGGCCGGCCAGATCATCCTGCTGGCGATGGACGCCGAGAAGCCGTCCGTCCTCAGCTACGGCAGCCCCACCCGCAAGGCGGATTTCGATGCCTGCATGGTGCGCGAGGCCAAGGACGGCAAAGGCGAATCCTTCTGGACGACGGTCGGCGAGGCCTACCGCCAGGAGGGCTACATCAGCATCCAGCTCGACATCGTGCCGGCCAACAAGCTGGTGCTCAGCGTCCCCAAGGACAACCGCTAACCGAACCATGCACCGGGCGGGCTTCAGGGCCCGCCCTCAACCCTAAAAAGGAATGCGCCCATGCACTACAGAATGCTTGTCACCCTCGCCCAGGAACCGGGCGAAACTTCGCTCCAGGTTCGCAGCCGGGTCTTCAACCTACTCATGCAGGACCCAAGCTTCTGCGGCGAAGCCGGCCGCTTCGCCAGCCCGCTCGCGGACTGGTTCGTTATCGGCGGCCGCTGGAGCGGCTGTCTGACCGAGGCCTTCCTCGCGAAGGAATATGACCTCCAGCTCAAACAGCGGTTTCCGAAACTGGCCGGCGAGTGGTATCGCGAGGCCGACGCCAAAGCCCATGCCCCGGCGCTCGATGCCCTTTGGGCTGAGTTCGGCGGCCACGGGCCGTCGCCGTTCAACCGCGGCTCCTACGAGCAGCATGGCTACGACGACGATGCCCAGCTGCTCACCCGCGAGCTGTACGCCGCACTGCTTGCCGAGTACGAGGGTGAGCCCCACCACCGCGATGGCTGCCACTGCCGGTTCCTCGACCTCGACGACGAGCCGATCGACGACACATTCATCGGCCGCAAATGGCTCGTGGCCGTGGACTATCACAGCTAAT
>JBGQLF010001199.1:0-3852 GCA_041499985.1 Gemmataceae bacterium | reverse complement strand
GTGGTTCTTTGAGAATACTCGAGTTCGCCCCGGCTCAGACCAGTAGCCGTTCGATGACTTGCCCGATCACCAGAGCATGCGGCCGGCGGAGCGCGTCATAAACATGCGTCTCGGCCGGCACACCGAGCAGGTGGTAGACGGTCGCGGCCAGGTCGCTGGGATCCTGGGGGTTCGACGAAGGGTGAGCAGCAATCCGGTCCGAGGAGCCATACGCCTGGCCGGCTGACACGCCGGCGCCGGCCAGGGCGACGGAGTAGACCCACGGCCAATGATCCCGCCCGGCCTTGCGATTGACCTTCGGCGTCCGGCCAAACTCCGCCGTCGCAAGCACCAGGGTCTGATCGAGCAGGCCGCGCTGATCCAGGTCAGCAACCAGGGCCGCGAAAGCCTGGTCGAACGTCGGACAGAGAGAATCCTTCATCTGGCTGAAATGGTCGCTGTGCGTATCCCACGAACCTTCGGGCGTGCGGCAATAGTGAACGGTGATCATCGGCACGCCGGCCTCGGCCAGGCGCCGAGCCAGCAGGCAGCATTGGCCGAACTGCGTCCGCCCATACTTGTCGCGGATTTTCTGCGGCTCGGCAGCCAGGTTGAAGGCGCGGGCCGTAGTCGGCGAAGTGACTAGATTCAGGGCACGTTGCTGATGTGCGTCGAAAGTCCGCACTTCCACGACCTGATCGAGCAGACGGCGTTGGGCTTCAACTTGTTGCCGTAGGGCCTGTCGATCGGACCACCTCGCGAGGCTCATTTCCGCGTTGGGCCGCACTGCCTCGATGCGAACATCCTGAGGGAGAAGGTCCTGGTCGATCATGAACGCGCTGTGCTTGGGTCCCAGGAATCCGGGGAACTGGCCATGCAGGAGCGTGCCGTTGTTGCGCCGCATCAGGGGACCGACCTGGACCCACGTCGGCAGGTCCTTCGCCGGGCGAAGCTGGTCGAGTACGGCCCCGAAGGGGGGAAAGTCATGCGGGGAAGGCGGCGGGTCATCCTTCAGATCGTCGGCATCCGGATGATGGTGGCCGGTCAAAGCGGGCAGACTCGATTGGACATGATCCGGATGGCGGTGATTGAGCGAACGCAATAGCACCAGCCGATGCATCAGCCGGGCTGACTGGGGGAGCAGTTCGCTGACAATAATCCCGGGGACGCTCGTGGGAATCGCGCCGAACTGGCCGCGCGCTTCACCGGGAGCTTCGGGTTTAGGATCCCATGTCTCCTGCTGGGCATGGCCGCCGTTCAGAAAGAGCAGGATCACGGATTTGGCACGGCCAAAGGTTCCGTTGGCCGGCTTCATTGCCGTCTGAGCACGCAGCAGATCTGGCAAGAGCAGCGGCCAACTACACAAGCTGCCGATACACAAGACCTCGCGCCGATTCCAGCGTGTGGCCCGGCGAAAATCTGGACAAGCGCTTGTGCGATCGGTTGCGTCCGCCATCGGTTGGTTTCACCCCTCGGTGCTGGGTTGGGCGTGGACGAGTCAACTCCGGCCCAAAAGCTTGCTCCCGTAGGATGATACTCTTCCCATCTGTGAGGATCTACCACGAACTACCTATTCACTCACTTTGATGTCTGCCCAGCAAGGGCTGGGCGCGTTTCACCAACTGGATGGAGACGCCCCACGGATCGCGCAGCATGGCCAGCTCATCGCCAGCGGGCGTCGTGCCCACGTCCCCGACACCAGTGGCGCCGGCGGCCAACAGCCGGGCGCGCGTGCTTTCCATATCCGGCGTGGTGAAAGCCAGATGCAGGACCAGGGGATCCAGGGCGAAGTAGTCCGGAACCGCGGCGACGGTTTGATGATAGAACTCCACCACGACTCGACCAGCCTCATCGGCCAGAAAGTGGGTGTGGGGAGGAGCAGACACACTACGGACAATCCGCATTCCCAGATGCCGGGTGTACCACTCCGCCATCCTCACGGGATCGGCCACGTTGAAAGCCACATGCTCGATATTCATCGCTATTCCCTTGATCAAGCTCAATAAGTCACCGCAAGAGGGAAAGTAGAACGAAATTCATTCCGTTCGGGAAAGCCAACGGAATGAATTCCGTTCTACTCTCTCAAATCCGTGCAGCTATTTAGTCGCCAACGGGCGGCCAAGAGTCGAAGGCAGGTGCGAGCTTCCCCTGGCAACGTACTGCGGTGATCGTAGCAGGCAAACTGCGCGGGGACAATGAGTTTGCCGCCCGACGAGCGCCGACGATACTGGACCCGTCTGGCCGGAGGGCCCGGAGGAAGCAAGGAAAAAGGTGCAGGGAGAAAGAGCCGACGGCCGATGAGATAAGGAACACCGAAGAAGCGGAGGAGGCAAGGCGAGGCGATCTTCCAGGTTGGCTCTCCAGGTAAGGCTCAATGAACCTTGTCTTTGTTGATTTGATCAAGTGGGACTACAACATCGCTACACCGTATGAACGGCCGCTGGGTGGGTCGCAATCTGCCCTTTGTTACCTGGCGGTGGAGTTGGCCCGGCAGGGGCACCGCGTCACTCTCCTGTCGGGAACGTCCCAGCCAGGGCAGCACCTGGGAGTAGACTGCCTCTGCGCCTCGAGCACGGACGTCGCATTCCTGGCGCAGCCCTTCGATGCCGTGGTGGTCTTGAACGGTCCTGCGGAGGAGTGCCTGCGGTTGCGGCGTTACCTGGCCCCGGCCACACCGCTGGTGCTGTGGACGCAACACGCTCACTTTCAGCCCGAAATCCGTGCCCTGTGCCAACCCGACGTGCGCTCGGCCTGGGATACGATCATCTGCGTCTCGGAATGGCACCGGGCCCGCCTCGTCGAGCAGTTTGGGCTGGACCCCGCGCGGACCTTCGTTCTGCGCAACGCGATCGGGCCCGCTTTCGAGGCCTTGTTCCGTAGCAATGATGAGCTGATTCGGGCCAAGGCCGGCAAGGCAGCCCTGGCCTACACCAGCACACCCTTCCGTGGGTTACATTTGCTACTGCCGGTTTTCGACGAGCTTCGCAAGGTGTTCTTGGAGGCCGAGCTCGATGTCTACTCCAGCATGAAGGTGTATCAGGAGGAGGAGAGCGGCGACCCCTTCAAGGAACTGTATGACCGGTGCCGTTCAACACGCGGGGTTCGTTACGTCGGCTCGGTGCCGCAGCCGGCGCTGGCCGCGGCGCTGAAGCCGGCCTCGATCTTCGCCTATCCGAACACGTTTGCGGAGACCAGCTGCATCGCGGTCCTGGAGGCAATGGCGGCCGGCCTGATGGTTGTCACCAGCGACTTGGGTGCGCTCTCGGAAACGACGCAGGGATTCGGAGCTCTCGTAGCCCCCGCCAGTGGGCCGGACGACATGCTCGAGTTTGCCCGGCGCTACCTGGCCCGGCTGCTGGAAGTTCTCCGAGAACAAGCTCAAGACCCCCCCGGTTTTGCGGCCCGCCGTGCGGCGCAGGTGGAGACGATCAACGCACGTTATACCTGGAGGGTCCGCGCCGGAGAGTGGGTAGACGCGATCGCAAGCTTGAAAAGGGCCGCCTAGTCAACCCGGGCGCTCTTCCGCCGGTCGAAGGGCGACGAAGCTCCGATAAAGCAACACGTCGTAAACGATCTTGACCGCTCCCGCCAGGAAGAAGGGCAGACTCATCAGCGCCGGGTTGCCCAGGAAAGCCGCCGCCAGCATGGGCGAGACCGCTGCTCCAACCGAGCGCGCGACTCCGGTTACCCCCGAGGCGGCCGAGCGCTCTTCGGGACGAACAACCGCCACGGTGTACGATTGTCTGGTAGGCACATCCATCTGCGAGATGCTGAACCGCAGCAACAAGACGAAGACCGCCAGTGCCGGCGTCGGCATGAGCGGTACGAGGAAGAGCAGGATGTTCGAGGGCAAGTGGGTGAAGACCATCGTGT